>JBNLCD010000156.1:0-10438 GCA_050303635.1 Anaerolineae bacterium | reverse complement strand
CGTCAATAAACCCGCATCGGAAGAAACCGCCGAGGTGCCCGTATTCATCAGAATAAAACAGCCTGTGCCGTAGGTATTTTTCGCCAGGCCCGGACTATAGCAGGTTTGGCCGAATGTCGCGGCTTGTTGATCGCCCGCCATCCCGGCAATCGGAATCTCACCACCAAATAACGTGGTTGTGCCATAAAATTCACTCGAAGGGCGGACTTCCGGCAAAACACTACGTGGAATATTGAAGCGTGCCAGAATTTCATCATCCCAATCGCCAGTGTGGATGTTGTAGAGCAACGTGCGGGAGGCATTGGTTACATCGGTGATGTGCAAACGGCCTTCAGTCAGATGCCACACCAGCCATGAATCAATTGTCCCGAAAGCGAGTTCACCCGCTTCGGCTAAATCGCGCGACCCGTCCACATTTTCTAAAATCCAGCGCAATTTCGTGCCAGAGAAATAGGCATCGGTAACCAAACCCGTTTTTTCACGAATAGGCTTATCGAAACCTTCGGCTTTGAGTGTTTCGCAAAAATCAGCAGTGCGTCGACATTGCCACACAATCGCGTTATAAATGGGTTCACCTGTCTTCCGATTCCAAACAACCGTGGTTTCGCGTTGATTGGTGATGCCGATGGCGGCAATATCGCTGGGGCTTAGGTTGGCTTCTTGCAATACTTGTTGGGTGACTTTGAATTGCGTATCCCAAATTTCGCGGGGATCGTGTTCTACCCAACCGGGTTTGGGGAAATATTGGGTAAATTCTTGTTGCGCGGCACCTAGACTGGCTCCACCGCGACTAAATAAAATAGCGCGGGAACTCGTCGTTCCCTGATCTAATGCTAAAATAATGTCTGACATGTTAGACTCTTCTCACTGCAATACACTAAAACGATCAAATTTTTTGTCCATGTATTGTAACGTGAGAATTGAGACTTTACCCACCTGATTTACGTAATCATAATGTGGTTAAAATTGGAGTGGCAGAAATTATGACAACTGAAACTAAAAAATCACGCTTCCCCCTCATTCCCGTGCTCATTATCGGGCTGATTCTGGTTGCCGGAGGCGCTTTCTTTTTCCTAACGGGTGATGATTCCAGCGAGAGCGATGAATTGCCGGAAGCCGAACCGCTCATGGAAACGGCGGCAGATAACCTGCAAAATGCCAAAACATTCCAAATGGAAATGCGGCATGATGGTACGAGTACGCTGATCACGGAATTTCTTGATTTCAAGATTTTCTTTGAACGGGCCACGGCGCTCTTTGTCCAACCTGACCGTATTTCAGGGGTCGTCAGTGTGCAAATTGATTCGCTCATCCAAGATTTTGACCTCGTCATTATTGGCGACGAACATTTCGGGAAGAATCGTATTCTGACCCAAGGTGAATGGGAATCGATGGTGCTGGCCCGTGGCTTCAATGGTGGCGATTTGCAAGATGATGCTTATGGCATTAATGTGGCGCTCGAAAATATTGAAAATCTTGAAATGGTTGGACGCGACGATGTCGATGGCATTCCAGTTTATCATCTCAAAGGCCAAGTTGACGCGGCTTATGTGCGTTCCGTGACCGTGGGCTTGATGGGAACGGCTGAAGGCTTGGTGCCGATTGATGTCTATGTACGCGTACGTGACAGTTATCCGGCCCGCTTGATTTTGACCGAACCCCGTGTCGAAGAAGACGGTGCGAATCTTGACCCCACTATTTGGACGATTGATTTTGTGGGGTACAATCGGGACGGTGTGGCTGTGGAAGCGCCGGAAGTTGATTTAACAGAACCGGAAGCCACCGAAGGCTAGTTTACGCCAGTAACGTATTTTTAGAACCGAATATGAGCTGATTGAGATAACGGTGGCATACGCAGATACCACCCGACCAGTGATATCGCCCACCTGTTAGTCCCGACAAAATTTGTGGTTCAGAGTCGGTATTTTGCAGAGCTTGTGTTTAGGCAGATGGTGCTGAAGCATACAAATTAAATTGGCTACAGGTAGGGAAAAATCCATGGATTTTTCCGCTTCTTGATAATCTATGCTTCGCTGGATGTTTGAGATCCATAGATCGCCCGTGATTATGCTCCACATTGAATAAAAAGGCATCAATCTATTGATGTCGATGTTTTGCAAATTTGACCAGAAGATTGGCAAGAATCTTCTGGTGCATGTTGTGTCTATAAATTGAGAATAGGTAACAGATTTTGACAGCAACCAACCCCCGCCATCGCTGGCTGATTATTGGGCTGATGTGTTTGCCTGTATTTATTGGTTCACTCGATGTAACCATTGTGTCAGCGATTCTGCCGGAAGTGATTACCGAACTAAATCTCTCCCTCGATAATCAATATGATGAAGCGTCATGGGCCTTAAGTGGTTATTTATTGGCCTATACCATCAGCATGACCTTTACGGGCCGTCTCTCCGATATTATCGGGCGGCGCTGGGTTTATGTGATTTGTTTGGCCATTTTTATGTTTGGTTCATGGTTTGTCACAGTGGCACACGGGGCACCCGCTGATTGGTATCTGGATGTGTATCGGCGCATTTATCCTGATCCCGATTTACATATTCCGCCATCACTCGAAACCCGCCAACTCTATATGTTTATTGCCGGACGCGTGATTCAAGCCCTCGGCGCGGGCGCAATGGTCCCGGTGACAATGGCCTTGGTCAGTGATATGTATCCGCCCGCCGAACGTCCACGCCCGCTTGGTTTTGTGGGGTCAGTGGATACCGCCGGCTGGGTGCTCGGTCATCTTTATGGTGGCGTGATGGTCAAATATTTTGGTGAACACGGCACGGATATTGTGCATTGGTTGGCCAATATCGGTTTAACCGTTGATGTGCCCGATTGGCGCTGGCTGTTTTTGTTCAATATTCCGACGAGTTTATTGGCCTTGGTCGGCGCGTGGATTGCTTTACAAGGCACGGACTATCGCCCTGAAGGTGAACAACGTTTCGATTTACTTGGCACACTATTGATTGTGAGTGCATTGATCGGCTTAAATCTTGGGTTAGGCAGTCCGAATCCCGAATCAGCCGTGAGTGCAAGCGGCATTGATGGAGCCGTCGCGGGTCGACCCGAATGGGCTATGTATGCTCTCGGCGGGGCCTTGCTGGCCTTCCTGCTCTTTATTGCATGGGAACGTTATACCAAGCATCCGCTCATTGAACTCAAGCTCTTTGCAAAACGGAATTTCTCCGTGGCCGGATTTATTAATCTGTGTCTCGGCTTTAGTCTGGCCATTGGCTTGGTGAGTATCCCAATTCTGATTAATATTCGGCTCAGTGAACCGACCCGCGATCAATTGCTTGAAGCGGCCTATAGTGCGGGCTTAGTGCTATCTGGCTTAACCGTACCGATGGCCCTCTCAGCCGTCCCCGGCGGCTGGTTGACCGAACGGTATGGGTATCGCCGCGTCACGATGAGTGGTCTTTTGCTGGCCACCGGTGGATTTATTCTGATGGCGTCAACGTGGACCCATGAAACCAGTTATACGCTCATGGCCGCTGAAATTGCCATTGTTGGGGTTGGTTTAGGGCTGTCGGTTTCACCGATTTCAGCCGCCCTGATTAATGAAGCCGAAGCGGGTCAACTTGGGGTAGCGGCGGCCTTGGTGCTCATCTTGCGCTTGATTGGGATGACGGTCGCCATTTCCAGCCTAACCAATTACGCGTTGGAACGCATTGACGAACGGGCGTTGGCTTTGCCGGATATTGATGACCCCAGCCCATATTTGGTAGCGACCGTTGATCAAATGAATGAACTCTACTATGTCGGGGCAGTCGTTTGTTTCGTCGGGGTTTTAGCGGCCATATTATTGCGCGGCGGTGGTCCCGTCGAAGCCGTTATTCCCCCGTTGGAACCGTCGACGAGATCTGAGTAAAATAGATATCATTAGAATCTGTCGGGCCACAGCATACTGTGGCCTTTTTGTTGAAAAGATTGAGATTTACCCCTCTGTTTGACAACCCCTGTCCCGCCAACTATACTGCGGAGAGAGTATTGGTAATGGGTGAGTTGATGACTGGTAGAATCATCGTAACATACTTCCCAAACTGAATTTATCTTTTGCATAGATACCAACCCTATCCGGTGGGTTGGGTAAGGTTTGGTTATGACAGATACACCGCAACGTTTTTCGCAATCGAGCTTGTGGCAACATCAACGGACCTATTTTGAAAAAATGGGCACCTCCGTCTGGCAAAAAGGCATTATTCCGCACTACATCACCACGAATCCTTTTATCGCCAACGCCTATAGCCAAGTCATCCTCGGCTTTTTGCGCGACACGAACATCCGGCTGGATAAACCGCTGTATATCATCGAACTCGGTGCCGGGTCGGGCCGTTTAGCGCACCAAGTTTTGCTGAAGTTACTCAAGTTGTTGAGCTTATCACCCTTTGCGGACTTAAAAGTCAAATATATCCTGACCGATTTTGCGCCGAAAACAATGAAAGAATGGCGCGAAATCCCCAAATTTGAAGAATGGGCCAAAAAGGGGAATCTAGATTATGCGCTCTTTGATTTTAATCATCCCGCCCCTCTAAAATTAGAGTATAGCGGGGAAACCGTTGATCCGACCCAAACAGTTAATCCGCCCATCTATATCGCAAATTATGTATTTGACGGGATTCCCCAAGATTTATTTTGGGTGGAAAATGGCCAATTGGAAGAATATCGGGTCGCCGTGACATGGCCGGAATCACCTGAAGAAAATAATTGGATTGAAGCCGTTGATTTAGATTTTTCCAAACATCCGGTGCCTGAAAAAGGCCTATATGAATTGCCCGAACTCAACACCATCCTCGAAGCCTATCAAGAGAGTTTGGATACTACGGTGATCAGTTTACCGACGCAATCCATTCTTGGCCTCGATTATTTATGCAGTAATCCCAATCAGAATCGACTATTTATTTGTGCCGATAAGGGTTATGAGCGTCTTGAAGATTTAGCCTATCGCACCTTGCCGAACTTGACCGCTCACGGTAGTTTTTCAATGTCAGTGAATTTCGACGCGATTCGGCGCTTTGTGAAACTGCGCGATGGCCATGTTCTGCAACCGCCTCAACGCCATACGCATATTCATGTGACGTCTTTTATCTGGAATCCAACCATTCAAGAAACACGCCTCGCCTTTTATCAGGCCATTGAAAATATCGGCCCCGATGAATATTTCATCGTGAAGTCGATTGTCCAAGAATATTATGACGAGTTGAGCTTTGTGCAAGTCATGGCATGGCTTCACTGGACAAGCTGGGACCCAATTATTTTCCTGCGCATGTATGACCGCCTGCGTGGGTTAATCAACCAGATCAATGAGGAAGAAGAGGCCGAACTTCTCGTCGCCTTGCAAAAAATTGGCGAAAATTATCTGGATATCGGCAAAGAAGAAGATGTCGATTATTGCTTAGGCATGATTTATTGCGGACTGAGCGCTTATAAGGAAGCCGCCATTCATCTGGAACGCTCCCTGCAAAATTATGGCTCTGAGGACGATATTTACTATAATTTGGGACTATGTCATTTTGAACTTGGCCACAACACCGAAGCGAAAAAATATCTCACTGAAGCACTTAATCAGGATTCAAATCATCGTTCAGCCCAAGATTTGTTGAATCAGCTCTAGCTAGCTCTGATGATAAATTATAGGGATTTTTGAGGCAAAGGATTTGTCTAAATGGCGGACAAGGGGATTGCGGGGCTCACAAGGGTAGATTTTTTATGGAAGCTTAAATAGGTGGGGTGGCAAAACCGCTACGGATTAAAATCCATAGCTAAAAAACAGCGTCCTATAAATGGACTTGCCGGTCGTCGCGTTCAGGGATTTGAAACCCATTCATAGGGAGCCCCGAATTTATTCGAGGGCGGCTGACGGCCCCTCATCATTGCCCAAAATTGAGATAGCGCAGGGATTACAGGCTAAGGTGCATCAATTCTCATTACCGCCCCAAATTCAAAAAATTTTCATGGGTTTATCAGGTTGCAGTACTAATTCTATGTTAGAGTGAGAACAATTATGGGTATCTCTAGCTGAGCAAGCTATAATTGACGATACTGTTCTCTTGTTTGTGTGACATGGAAATGAAAATTCAACATGGCGAAAGACTATCACGTATTTATTAGCTCCAAAATGGTTGAACTGGCTGATGAGCGCCAAGCTTTGCATGAGATTCTGCCTGATCTTGGCAATGACCTCATTAGTCTACGGGCATGGGTGTTTGAAGATGATGCCACGGCCAGCAACCAAACCATTCGCGAGGTGTATTTAGAAGCTCTCAAATCAGCGGCGTTATTCATCGGGCTTTATTGGAATGAATGGGGCGAATGGACGTTTGACGAATTTCAAAAAGCCACTGAATGGGGAATTGATCGCCATATCTATGTGAAGAATGTTAATCCCGAAAAACGTGACCCGCGCCTGAGTGATTTTCTCAATGAACAAAGTGATGTCATTAGTGGGATTACGCCTAAATGGTTTGAAACTACCGAAGATTTGCGTGAACAAATCTCGCGCTCGGTTCAGGTCTGGCTCAAGGATCATCTCCAACATCGTCCCGGTGATCGTGCCGCCATTCTGGCTGAATTCAGTGATGATATTCCGGATATCCCCAAGAAATTGATTGGCCGCGTCGCCGAAGTCATTCAAATTCGCCAATTTCTCGAAGATGAATCGCGCGTCTTATTGCAAGGTTTTGGCGGGATGGGCAAGACGGCCATTGCCGCAACGGTCGCCGCTGAATGGCTCGATGAAGATCAAGGCAATGTCGTCTGGCTAAAAGCGGGGAGTGCTTCCACGGATACCCTCTTAGAAGCCATTGCCGCGCCCTTTGATGGTCAACAAGAAGTGGCCAGCGCACCCGATACACGCGCGAAAACCAAAGCGGTGCGTCAGATTTTATCCACCAACGAGGTCAGTCTCATCGTGCTCGATGATGTGTGGGATGGGGCGGCGCTGAATCAAGTCATGCGGGCTTTTCCGCGCAGTTTGCCGGTTTTGGTGACAGCCCGCCAACGTTATGCCCTTGATGATATTGTGGAAATTGGGCGCATGTCCGAAGATGGCTCGGTCGCACTTTTGGCCCATCACGCCCGTCAAGATTTGAAAAAAGATCCCTTCGCGGCAGAACTCTGTCGACAACTAGGCTATCACGCTTTTGCGCTTGAAGTGGCCGGTAAGACCCTCAAAGTTGACCAGATTGCCCCGGGTGAATTGCTCAACCGGATTGCCACCACGCCGCATGATATGACCATGCCTGAAGATTTTGCCGAAGAAGGCCGTTCGAGCATTACCGAACTCTTGGATGCCAGTCTCTATGCACTAGATGATTATGAACGGCGCGTGTTCCTGAGTTTTGGGAGCCTCTTTGATACCGATACCACACCCGAATTGCTCGCGCTTCTGCTCGATGAAGATATCGAAGCTATCAGTGAAGCGCTCACAACCTTGCAACGGCGCGGTTTAGTCGAACGCCTGACGCTGAGCCAGGGCGATTTAAATTATTATCATATCCACAACCTCAGCTACAGTTATGCGCGCGCCATTATGCAGACGCAGGGTCGCGAAGCCGAGAGCTACTTGCCCAAATTTGCGGAATTTGTGCAGACCTATACCGACGATATTCCCGTGCTAGATGTCACCCACGAAACATGGTTGGGCGCGGCCCAATCCGCTAACTTGCAGGATAAAGGCGAAATTCTGATTGCTATCCTGAGTGCCGTGGTCGAAGAATACGTGACGGTACGCGGCCATACGCTTCCCCTCCTGAAACTGCTGGATGCCGCGATTACATTTGCGGAGAATCTGGGACGCGAGTATGATGAAACTAGACACATGCTTCTCAGTAAACGCGGGAATGCTTATTGGCAACGGAGTGATTATCCCAACGCCTTAACATGTTATGAAACGGCGCTGAACATCGCGCGGGAGTTAAATTTGGCAGATCGTGAAGTTATCTTGCTCGGCATTATGGGCACGGTACTCGCCGAAATGCGTGAGTCAGAAGAAGCGAATCGCATATTAGCTGAAGCCTATGCTTTAGCGGATCAACTCGATGACGATTTTTTGCGTGGATTTGTGGTTGAAAAACAAGCTTATCAAGCCCAAATTGAGGGAGACTATGAGCTTACTCGCCAATTTTCCACCCAACAAATTCGCATCGCCGAACGTATCAATGACTCCACTACCCAAGTTTTTGCCCTACTTAATTTGGGAACTGCCGAAAAAGATTTAGGGAATTTGGAAGATGCCTTAGCCCATCATCATGACATGCTAGAGTTGGCGCAAAAAGCGCAAAATGAAATATGGGTCGCCCATGCTCTGCAAGGTATTGGCGAAGATTATTTCGCGCTGGGAAATATCGAACAAGCCGAAACCCATCTCAATGAAGCCCTCACGATTTTTCGGGAGCGTGGTCTACAAGCTCAAGTCCATGAAATTGAAGCATTTTTAGACGCAAATTTCTAAGGAGATGATTAAATGAAACACCCTGTTGCAAAATTGTCTTTTTTACTGGTGTTTGTCGTTATTTTAGCAATGGTTAGTCCGTCAGTTTTAGCCAATCAAAATTCAGCAACCACCAGCCAAGATACCCAAATGGGTTCCAATACGGTGACGATTATTGTCGCGGATAATTTCCCGAATAGCGATGCTTATACGCCGCCGGCTCCCGATGATGATACCTGTGTGATGTCATCTGAAACGCAAGGTTATGCGGTGCGCGGGGCTGGTTATGCCGTGCGTGGGGCGGGCTATGCCGTCCGTGGCGCAAGTGCGGCTGAAAACGAAGATGCCCTGACCCATGGTCAAGTGGTCGTCCAACAAATTGAAGAAACGCTCGAGGATTTGGGTCACGCCGATGACACCAACATCACCATTGTGGAAGTCAATATTTCCAGCGGTGATGATATGGTTGCCGTGAACGCGATTCAAAGCGCGATTAATTCCAGTAACTCCGATTTCATTATCCTCAACATGAGCTTTGCTTTTGTACCCTGCGAATTTTTGGAAGCTATGGAAGCTTTTGGTGGTGAATTCTTGGACGCCAATGAAGCCGGTCAATTGAACCAATATCGCGGTATTTTCCAACGCGCTGTGACCTTCTATGACAACCAAGTTTTCCCGGTCAACTCCAATAAATTTACCAACTCAACGGACTTGCACCCGCTCCAAGATGTATTTGAAGCCAATAGCAATGTCATTCCGATTGCTTCATCCGGTAACTTCGGCCTCGATTATCCTTTCTGGCCAGCCGCTTTTGTGGAAGTTACCAGCGTGAGCGCGAGCAACGGCGTTGGTTTTGATGCTTCCATGCCATGGGTTGATAAAGGCCAAGGTAAAGACGAACCGTTGTTGAGCGTGCAAGGTAATGGCAATAACCAGGATCGCATTTCCAATTATGGCGAAGTCATGATTCCGGGTGAATATGAAGTCGAACCCGGTGCCTGGATTATCGGGACATCCTTTGCCGCGCCGCGTTTGAGTGCCCTGACCGCCATTTATGTCAGCAATGTTGGCAGTGGCTACTGCAAGACCAGCGCTGGTTATTTCGGCTTAGCCTATGGTGATTATGATAATTTGACTCTCGATGAAGCCATTAGCGCTCATTGCTCAAATATGGCTCCCTACGCTCCTTAAAACCAAAGTTTAGCAACTAAAAAAACGGCACCTTCAATTCACTGGGGGTGTCGTTTTTTTGACCGAATGTTACTTCACTTGGAATCAGGCGAGTGTTCCCTAGCATATTTTTGCTCAAGCGGTTCTATAATTTTTTCAATTAAATTAGCTGCAAAACTGCTTGCATCAGCATATCGGTATAGGGGGAGAACCCAAGGATAACGATAAAGCGTATCATACATGCTATCTTCAGGCTGATCTTTTTGTATGATGGGTTGCACAAAAACTGATGGTTTAGTTGCTACTATTACATCGATAAATTCTTGCGGAACACTATACTGTTTATCACTAAGATCCACGATAACAAAACGTGATAGGTGCACGAGTTTTTCTATGATTTCAGTCACTGTCGGCGTCGTGTATATCCCAAGCCTACGAGGTTTACCATCCTCTTCAGTTTTTTTGCGAGCCTTTTCACGATCTGCTAATATCTCGTTCCGCCGTTTATCATGCATCTGTTCGTTGAGTTTATCAAAAGCAAAAACCATAGATACATAGCCACGTTGGTGAAGCTCGTTTCGCAATTGACTGAACACGGGTCTGTATTCCGATTCAACCGATTCTAAAATTAGGACTGCCTTGGTAGAAGCATTCCCAAATAGCTCTCGCATATGATCATTATGAAGCAACATTGATACAAAGTATGCGAATTCAAAGTCGTTTACAGTTATGGTTGATCGGGTGGGATGATTTACCGTAAAACGGCTATCTTGGGTTGTTTCACTAACCTCAATATCCATAACCGATGTTCCATAGACCCGCACATTACTG
>JBNLCD010000155.1:0-10484 GCA_050303635.1 Anaerolineae bacterium | reverse complement strand
TTCCTGAAGTTGAGCACGTTCTGCTTCGCCAAAATGAGTCGTATCTACCGGGATGCGTTCACATTGCAAATCAATCCACATATCATGGTATGACCTTGACCTAATCAAATCATTAAGTTCGCTGGAGACATTCGCGTCAAAATGGCCTGTGTGGCGCGACCCATCATCAATGCGTTGTTGATAGCGCTGAAGCACCACGTCTGGTTCGGCAAAACATAAAAGTTGAATACAGTGAAAAGGGTATGTTACTTGGAGTTTTTGCCACGATGCATTGGCATATTCCGGCGCAAAGTTACCTTCGATAATGCACGACACACCGGCTTTGAGTAACACTTCAGCTTGCCAATAGAGCAGTTCAAAACTGGCTATACCCAATTTTTTGCCCCATGTGCGGTCACCGGTGCCAATATGATCAAACAAAATTTCCTTGCCCGCATCTTTGCAAAAAGTTGGGAGGTTGAAATAATCGCCTAACTGATTGGCGAGGGTTGTTTTGCCGGTGGCGGGATGACCTGTAATCAGAATAAGCGTTAGAGGGTTAGCTTTTGACATCGCGAAACATACTTTCTGTGAAATGAGCGCTATTCCTAAGTATGCCGCATTCGGCAAAAATCCTCAGCAATTGCCACTGAAATGAATAACCCTCACCCCTCAATCCCCCTTGTACATTTAGAGAACAAGGGGGCAAGGGGCTCATAAAGGTAGGTTTTTACTTGTTGGGCTATTTCTCAATTATTGGGCAATGATGCTAGCCCGACAGCCGCCCTCGAATAAATTCGGGGCTAAAAATCACCACCCTATGAATGGGTTTTAAGTCGACGCAGATACGAGCGTAGTCCATTTATAGGACGCTGTTTTTTAGCTATGGATTTTAATCCGTAGCGGTTACGCCACCGCGTCTACTAATCCTCCATAAAAAACCTACCCCTGTGAGGGTTAACCCTGATTCAACCCGAGAATTTATTCCCAGAAATCAGCTTGATAAGTGCCGGCGTAGATATCGGTTTGGGCTTGATACCCGCGTTGGATTTCAAGATAAACATAGTAGGTGCCATCATGATAGGCCAAATCCGTAAACCAGATGCTCCGGCGACGGGTGTCTTTCGAGCTATAGACAGCTTCTTCATTCATGCGGGTCCAATGCACACCATCTTCGCTGGTGGCAAAACCAACAGATTGATTTTGTTGCGCGCCTGTCCAACTACGATACAGCATCACAAAACCGTCCTCGGTCTGCACAACACGCGGTTGATTGACGTGTTGCGTGTCCCATGCATTTGCATTATCTGCGTTGGGCGCAAAGACAGGATCACTATTGGCAAACGGTGCATCGGGCGTTTCGGGGTCATCATATTTGGTCCATGTGATGCCGTCTTCACTGGTCGCCATGCCAATATAGACAGAGCCATCAACACTCGGTGAGTGATAATACATCACATAGCCATTATCTGTTTTCAAAACGCTCGGTGAGATGAGTTGATTATTATCCCACTCGGTGGCATCGCCCGGATATAAGACTAAATCTTCATCCGGCGTCCACGGACCTTCGGGTGCTGGAGCCGTTGCGCGCCCAATACCGCCTATGCCATTGCTATCCCCCGGACGTGGCCATGTGTAGAAATAGAGGACCCACGTACCATCATCTTCAACGATTACGCTCGAAGCCAAAGCCGCGATCCCTGCGTATTCAACATCATCGGTATAGAGCACGGGATCTTCGCCCTGCTTTTCCCAGACAATGCCGTCTTCTGACGTGGTGTAGGCAATTTGAACGGAAGCTGGCCAGCCGATAAAACCATTGCGGAACATATGGAACTGCCCCTCGTAATATGTTGCCGCGCCGGGATCGGTGTATTGGTTATCCCAAACATCACCATGCCAGACAGCCGCATTTTCAATATCAATCACGAGTTCGGGTGAACCATCTTCTTGTGCTTGGGTGAGTGAGGCACTCCTTAAAAGAACTAGGCCAAGCACTAAACTTAGTGCTAAACTAAACTGTATCAATTTCGCCATGTGCTAATCTCCCTATGGATTAATTAAAGCAAACACTGTCGATAAATTGATCCCTTATCCACTTTGTTTACATGGGAGCGCACAAATAGTTCGATATTTTTGCTAAGAATTTGCTGAGAAAGCGATGATGATAGGATGAATCCGTTAACCACTGCTGATGTACAAAACGCCTTAAACCAACTTAATCTAGACGTTGAAGTTATTCAATTTGAAGAATCGACCGCCACTTCGGAATTAGCCGCCGAAGCGATTGGGACGACCGTCAGTCGGATTGCCAAAAGCATTGTTTTTATGGTGCTTGATCAACCTGTCGTGGTCATTACATCCGGGGATCAACGTGTCGATGACCGCAAAATTGCCGCACATTATGAGGTTGGCCGCAAGAAAGTCAAAATTGCTAAGCCTGAACAGTGCATTGAATATATTGGTTATGCACCGGGCGGCGTGCCACCTTTGGGTCATCGGACTGAAGTTCCGGTGTTTATTGATGAAACACTGGGGCGCTTTGATGTGGTCTATGCGGCGGCGGGTTCAGCTCAAACCATTTTCCCGATTGCCTATGACAAATTGATCGAAATTACGGGCGGTCAGGTGATGGACATTGTGCGGAGTGATGACTAAGCGTCCACCAATTACAGCATGATTGAACAGGGGTAAGGCTGTCTTACCCCTTCAAATCACGGGCTCATTTTTATTCCACACCGTGATCTTTTAATTCCCGCAATCAAACTAAATATCAAATATTTCAGGCAACGATGCCGTATAGGTTCGTTCGGGGAAATCATCGCTAGCCGGCAAGCGAATCGTTTGAGCATGGAGATAGAGACGCTCGTATTGCTCGGCATCGGCACTATAAAGACGATCACCTAAAATTGGCGCGCCTAACGCTTGTAGATGCACACGAATCTGATGCATCCGTCCGGTATGTGGCACGACCCGTAGTAGTTGCTGATCATTGACAATACGTTCAACGGAATAATCGGTGCGGGCGGATTTACCGCCACGTTCAACGGGAATCATCATGTCGCGGCGTTGCGGATGATTATCGAGGGGGAAATCAATGGTACCCTGCGCTTGCAACTGATTAGGTGCTTTGACGACAGCCACATATTCTTTGATGATGGTTTGCGCTTTAAAAGCAGTATCCAAATATTGGTTGATGGCTCCCGGTCGGGTGAACAGAACAACGCCGGAGGTATCGCGATCTAGGCGATGGAATAGCGCCACTTTACCAAATCGTCGCTCAGCCAAATACAGCAAATTATCATCTGTTTTCCACTGTGTGCCTTGGGAGAGTAATCCAGCCGGTTTATTAACAGCAATCACATCGCCATCATCCCGGATCAACCAACGTTCATCAAAAGCCGTCATTTTATCCGGTAAATCTTCAGGCGGATTTTGGATATCCAAGCGATCACCGTTTTGGACTTTCCACGAGTTCAGCCAGACCGTTTGCCCATTGACGCGCACGTTGCGCTGATTAATCAGTTGATTAATGGCTTGCCGTCCCCATTGCGGAAACTGTTTGCGCAGGGCTTGGTCCAGACGGGTCGGCTGGCTTAGGACATCCAGCGTAATTTGCAGACGAGACATAATCGGTTAGGTCAACACTTCGATTTTATCTTCAGGCGTGAAATGACGCCCAACCAGATACCAGAAAACTAAATTTAATCCTGTGGCCAACAATAATCCCCAATTGTGTTCACCATTCAGACCACGATAATCAGCAAACTGCCAGACAAAATAGGCCGCAAAGGACATCGTATAATAAACAATCAACTTGCTCGATTTTTCGGCGCGCTGGAGCAATAAGATACTCCCGCCATAAATTGCCACAAAAACACCAAAAGCTGACCAATCCGTTAGCCCGCCAATACCTTGCACAAAGCCACCGCCGATGCAGATGACACCGACAACCATCATCCCAACCCGAATGGCCACCAGACGCAGAAATTTGCGCAATTGATCGGGGTCAAGTTTTTGAGCTTGTTCTTCGCCCAAAATATCTGTTAAATCTTCTTCCTCAGCCTTGGGTTTTGGATTCCAGAAGATGCCAAGCAGTAATAGAAAAATACCTACGGGAATTGTAAAAAATTCGGCCAACGCTTCCACTTCCTTTAATGTGTTTGAAGTAGCGCCATTATAGCGATTTTTTCCAAAAATCCAGTATAAAAGGATATTAGAAACAACTGCGGACAACAAAAACCGAGACATAGTCATGTATGCCTCGGTGTAAATCGTGATCGAGTTGGGGTTGCTAGTGGTTAGGCGTTGTTCTTCGGCAAACTCATAATAATCGTCGCGCCTTTATTGACCCCCGCACTTTCGGCCCAAATTTTGCCTTTATGGGCTTCAAAAATAGCTTTGGAAATGGATAGGCCTAAACCCATGCCCCCATGTTTACGGGTCATGTGGTCTTCAACTTGGGCAAAGGTTTTGAATATTTCTTCCAATTT
Source organism: Anaerolineae bacterium (assembly GCA_050303635.1). GTDB lineage: Bacteria > Chloroflexota > Anaerolineae > Aggregatilineales > J027 > JAKEEQ01. The sequence continues at coordinate 6,012 of JBNLCD010000155.1, read as the reverse complement.
TTCTTCAGGGATACCAATGCCATTGTCGAGCACCTTGATGCGAACCTCGTCGTCGAAATCAACGAGTGTAATCTCGATTTTGCCGTTATCGGGGGTAAAACGAATCGCGTTATTGAGGATGTTGGTGAGACCGGTCACTAGCTTGGCGCTATCACCTTGGAGTTCATAATCCTCTTCGAGAAATCCTACTGCCAGTTGATGCCCTTTTGCTTCAATCATGGACATGACATCATTGCAAGCCGTGCGGATCAGATTGTTTAAGGAATAGGCGTCAATCTGTAATTCACGATCGCCCAAATTGAGGAGGCGCAAATTGGTCATATCCTCAATGAGGCTCCGCATTTTGAGCGCGCTATTCATTACCGCGGTGGCGTGGGAACCCAGTTCACCTTGGGCTTCTTCCTTGAGGAAACTGGCATAACCCAAAATAACACCAAGGGGTGTACGCAATTCATGCGAGGCAATCGCAATAAAATCACTTTTGACTTTATCAAGTTCACTGAGTTCTTTATTGGCTTTGCGTAAATCACGCACCAATTCAGCTTTTTCGAGTGCGATGGCCGCTTGTGACGCCAAAATTTCTAAATAGCGAATATCATCTTCTGACCAGCTTCCAGATTGTTTGTTAACAGCTTCCAACGCGCCGACTACCCGATCTTTAATACGCATTGGCACACCCAGCAAGGAGCGGGTGACAAAGCCACTCTCTTCATCGGCTCCGCCAAAATGGATAGAGCTTTGGGACACATCGTCTAAAACCATGTTGATATTTTCACGGACAATGGTGCCGGCAATACTGTTAATCGGAACCGGCACGCGGATCAACTTGTCGGAGTAGGTTGCATCCGTTGACATGGCAACAAAATGCAATTCGCGTGATTTGGGGTCTAATAAAATTACGGATGCAGATTCGGCATTCACGATTCGTGCTGACGCATCCATCAACTCTTCAAGAATTTCCTCAGTGGAAAGACTCGAATTTAATACTAACGTGATTTCGGCCAGCCGATTTAAAACTTGCCAGGGATCACGATTATCGCCTGATTGTTGCTCACTCATACCCATCTACCTCTGCAATTAAGATTCCTACCTGCCATCTTACTAAAATTAGTATAGACGAGCAACGCGAACCAAGCAAAACAAGTCAAAGTATAAATCGTGTTAGAATCCCTTAATCTTTATCGGCTCTAAAGCCATGTTCACCCAGCAGTGGCACAAAGCGGACTTGAAGCAAGCGTTCTACTTCCCAATTATTGCCCGTCCGCCACACCCGAAGCAAATATTGTTCATCATTGTGCCCCACCGGCAAAATGAGTCGCCCGTTGTCAGCCATCTGATCACGCAGAGGGGCGGGAATCATCGGGCCCGTTGCCGCGACAAGAATCACATCGTAGGGCGCGAAGCTCGGTATACCCTGTGTCCCATCGCCCACATAAACATGGACATTATCGTACCCCATGTCTTGCAAACGATAAGCGGCGTAACTGGCTAAATCTTCATGACGTTCAATGGAATAGACCGTATCGGCTAACTCAGCCAAAATAGCGGTTTGGTAGCCAGAACCCGTTCCAATTTCCAGCACTTTTTCACAGCCAGTTAGATTCAATAACTGGGTCATTAAAGCGACCATATAGGGTTGGGAAATGGTCTGGTCTAAGCCAATGGGGAGTGGACGATCATCATAGGCTTCAAGTTGAAAATCAGCATGGACAAATTCGTGGCGTGGCACATTCAACATAGCCTGAAGGACGCGTTTATCATGAATATCACGTGCGGCAAGTTGTTCTTTAACCATTTGGGCGCGCATTGCCTGAAAATCAGGAGTAGGTGGCGCACTCATTATTGCCCCCTGTTCTGTACTTTTATCTAATTATACCGCACAATACTTGAACTGATGGTCCTGCCACCAACCATATTATCCAACATTGACAATTTCACCATTATAAGATGAGAGGGCATCTGATATGGACGAGCAAACTTATTCTGCATTTTTAGACCGCATTCGCACAGCCTATCCTGACCATGATTTAGCGGATTATATGGCGAATACCGATGGTTTGGTGAATATTGCCATTATCAGTCAGGGACGTGTTTTTCGTTTTGCCCGGAATGAATATGCCATTCAAGATTTGGCGCGTGAAATTGCGATTTTAGATGTGGTGCGGCCCCAATTGAATTTAGCAGTGCCGCAATTTGAAGTGATTGACCCCGATTTTGTGACTTATCCATTTCTGGCAGGAGTACCCTTATTTCGGAATACCATTTTGCGATTACCCGTGACACAACAAACAAATCTAGCGCGCCAATTGGCTGAATTTTTGCAACAGATGCACAATATTCCAAATGAAATGCTTCAAGCCAAAGGGATTAGTAAGTCAGGGGGACGGCATACACGCGACGCATGGCTGAAATTCTATGCCGATATTCAAAACGAGTTATTTCCGCTCATGTATCGTAGCACCCAAACTTGGGTGAATGAACATTTTGCCCCGCTGGTTGCGGATGCACATTGGCTTGACCATGAACCAGCCCTGATTCATGATGATCTCGCTCAATATCATATTCTCTATGATGCCGAAACCACCCAGATTAAGGGCGTTATCGATTTTGGGACGGCGGGTTTAGGTGATCCGGCGCGGGATTATGGCATGTTAATCAATGTCTACGGAGAAACACTTGTCCAGCAGATGATGCCGTTTAATGACCAGATTCAATCTCTGCTCGACCGCGCTCGTTTTTATGCAGGCACATTCGAATTACAATGGGTGCTCGGTGGCGTGCGCTCGGGTGAGAATGATTGGTTTACGGCGCATTTAGATCGAGCGCGTGATGTTCAGCCCTACGGCAAATAATGCATAAAGCTTCAATTTGACCCAATTAGGCGGACAAATTGATATGTTCTTATAAGAAATCGGGATTATAAGCTGGGCACCTTCTGCCGCTAACGCGACATCTCCCCCATACATGGGCGAGAATGGATTGCATTCAAGCCCGCCGCCCCTGTGTTCGGGGGAGGTGACCGAAGGTCGGAGGGGGTAACCAAATTCATACCCCGATTATGTGCAGAAATTTATGCCCCGTCGGCCTGATGTCCATTTTGGATACTGCGGCCATGCAAGAGTAGTTCAGAGAGGAGCTTAGCGGTATTCCATGCATCATCATCGCCGCGATGGTGGGTGCCTTCCAAGTCCATCTTGCGATATTCGAGCGCCTTTGCCATACCGACTTCTCGACTTAGCCCATGAACCACTGCAAAAAGATTTTTGACGTTAATATGACGGTCACTAAAAGGATAGGGTAAGCCGAAATCCGCACATTGTTGCACAAATTTCGCGCGGTCATAGTCGCCGTAACTGGCCCATGTGCGTTCTTGCGATTTATATTTTTTCTTGAGGATGCGGCACGCCTCTTTGAAGCTGATGCCCTGATCCACTTGCTCTTGCGTGAGCGTGGTAAGTTCGGTGCAAAATTCGCTGACGGTGGATAGGGTAGGTTTAACCAGAATACTTTCCCGTTCAAGGCGTTCACCCGTTTGTAAATCGAGGGTGCAGACCCCAATTTCAATAATTTCTTGTTGCTGATCAGCCGGTGGTTTACCCTTCCAGCAAGTTGCTTCTAAATCCACCACAATAATTTGATCTAAATTAATTTTACGCCGCCAAGACACGGGCCTATCCTTCCCTCAATAATCCAAATCACGTTCCACATCATACAAGATTTTACCGATAAATGAAAAATTTACTGAAAAGTAGTGAATTTAACGCAGGTTGAGCAATCCATAAAGTGCAAATAAAAACATTCCGGCAGATGAATTCACCGGAATGTAATTTTAAGCAAAAAGAGGATCGAGATTATTCAAAGCAAGACGGTAGATCGTTGGGATCTGTCCACCAATCGCGCGCATAAAATTCAAGATAATCGACGGTATGGGCTTGCCAATACTCGTTATCATGACCGCCGGTCGGCGCGATTTCGTATTGATGGAAGACATTATTGCTTCGCAATGTACTCGAAAGCGCCAAGACATTCGCGGCGGCAATATCTTCCCGCGCATGGTCTAGATAAATTCGTAAGTCTGTATTCCCGTCAATATTTTCAGCCAAAAACAGCGGGTTATGTGTTGGCGGCGAACTCGTTTCGTCATAATAGGGACTATGGGCACCGAGTGCACTAAATAGCTCAGGATGACGGAAAGCAATGCTAGTCGCCCAAAAACCACCACGTGAAATGCCCCCAATCGCCCGACCTTCACGCGCTTGGATCACACAAAATTGTTGTTCAATATGCGGCATTAATTCATCAATAATAATATTTTCGAAAGATTGCCCGACTTCAAAATAATTGAGTTCTTCCAGACTGCCACCCTCAGGCATAATCACCACCATCGGCGGCAACGAATTTAACGCATCGGTAATACGATTATTCAAAGTATCTTGAATACCGATATCATTCGTCCATTGGGTGTAATCAAACCCTGAGCCATGTAATAAAATCAGATAGGGATAGCGCCGCAAGGTTTGGAATAAACAGGGTGGTACATAGACGCGATACGGTACTTCACCACCTGAAATGGTGCTGGTAAACGTATTTTCAATGACACGGCCCGTTGTTTCTGTACAGGGTACGAGCGTAGGTTCAGCAGTAATCGCCGGCAGGGTTGGGGTGGGAGTGGGCGGCGGTTGCGTCGGAAGGGTATTGGAAAACAACGGGGTAGCCGTCGGCGGTGGTGCTTCAGTCGCCGTGGCCGTAATCACCACCACCGGAGCTTGTTGTTCCTGTGGTGCAAATGGCTCACACCCTGCTATTATGATCATCAGTAAGCTTGTTATAATCAGGCCTGATTTGCTTAGCCACCGCACCACGTGCATCAATCACTAATCCTTCAGAAAGTTTTTTACTTCGCTGACACCCGGGACAGCGGCTAAATCGAGAACAAGTTCCATCGGATCGGTCCCATCTTCGATATGTCCCGTTAAGCTGACAACGCCATCTTCGACACGGAGGCGGGCACCCATTGGCAAATATTGCGCAAGCGCCATCACCAACGTTTCATCATCGAAGAGTTGACTATCGTCAACGGCAACCACACCGGGCATGCCGGGGATATTATCCATGAGAACACGATATTCACGACGATTGGCTACATAGCCTTCTAAACGAACAATGCCGTTAATGACATTGAAGCCAAAATTCGGACGCGACGCTTTGACCGGGTCATATCCTCGGAGAAAATCACGGATTTGCTGGGCAATTACCTCGTCAGAGTAGACGAGTAGTTCTTGTGCGTGTTCAGCCATTCCAAAAATCCTTATCGTTGCTCAATACAAAATTATATTTAGAGACAAGCGGGTTTTATACTCTTTATGTTAACCCAAGTTTCGATTGTGCCAAGTGCAAAATATCCTGTTATTTGATAATTAAACCACACAGGACACTTTTTCTGGGCTACATATGGCCATGTTGGGACTGGAGCGGATAGATCCGTTCCCTACAGACCTAGTGTATTTATTGTAATTTTGAGTAATTGAAAGGGATGTTGGAACGCGGGTGAGGCACGTCTCACCCCTACAAATTGGTCACGTTGTGATCAGGCTTTGTAGGGGCGACACATGTGTCGCCCGTTTTTATGTCACCCGTTTTTAATTCTTAAACCGTATTATCTGCGCGCGGCCCAACACAAAATACTCATCCGGTTAGACTAGCACTATAAATGCTCATAAAGCAAATCGGGCGTGAGTTCCGGATAGACCGATTCGCGGACATGCAAGGTTAAAGTTGCCGCCGCAATGCCTAAGCGCATCGCTTCATCCAGCGAGAGTTCATTCACCAGACCAAAAATAACCGCCGCCGAAAGGGCATCTCCTGCCCCAGTGGAATCAATAATATTGGCTTTTCGGCCACGAATATAACCGCCGCCGCCTGTTTCAGCATAAACAACACCTGCTTCGCCCATTGTGACAATCACAATTTCAATGCCCATGCCTTGCATATGCTTGGCAACATTCACAGCGG
>JBNLCD010000154.1:0-10484 GCA_050303635.1 Anaerolineae bacterium | reverse complement strand
ATTCAGGCGACTGGATTGCCCCGTCCACGCCTGTGTCAAACGCCCATAAACGCCATCAAGACCAATCTTATTATTGGCGGACTTATTGAGATTATCCAAGATTTGGGTGATGATGCGTGCTCGTGAAACACTAATCCCGTCAAAGAGGCCTTCTTCAAGCATAGGGTCTACAAATTGCGTCATGAAATATTGCGCAGTTTCAATATTCAGAAACGTAGGTTCGCCTTGGTGCGGATTCGTAAATTCGGCTTTGCGCGCAATAAGTGACCAGAATAATTCAATACTCCGTCGGGCTAAACCACCAACGGTCACCATATCGACGCCCGCTGAATCCGGCGAATCGGGTTGACTGAGCGCCAAGCGATAGGGTTGCGTAAGCGTTCGTTGCGGAACCAGCAATAGGATATTTTCAGGGCGCACTCCATCGCGCAGAAGTTGGCGCAGACGGTGCACACCTTGCGTTGTTTTGCCACTGCCAGCGGGACCTTCCAAAAACAAACGTGGCGCATCTAAAATTTGGTCAGACATGCGTGAATCCTTGGGCGACTTGAAGTAATGGAGACTCTTCTATTTTAGCATGAAACCATGAGTTTTGCGTGAGGATAAGCACGTTTTTACGCAAGAAATTTGTCAATAAAAAACCACCTCTTAAATAAGCCAAGAGGTGGTTCCATTCATCTGCCTAGAACATTGGCTTGGACCTTAAACTTCTTCGGCCAGCATCTGTTCTAAATAGGTGTTAAATTCATCAAATGTGGTGAACCATTCAATATTGTTGCGGTTGGTGATATTGATTAATGAGTTGCCCACGATCCGTGCAATTTGATTTTTACCGAGCACCACCCAACGTTGCAAATTAGGATGACGTTGAGCCGTAATTGCTTTGAAGACCGTTTGATGCATTGGAATATGGGGGTTTGCTGTCAAATCCACAACAATACAGATTGGACTTGATGTGGCATTTAGATAATCATTGATTTCTTGAAATGTTTGATCAACATCTTCCGTCCGAACATGAGATTGCCAAACCATTTTTAAAACACGATTAGGATAAAATTCTTCAACAAATACAGTACGTTCGCGCATAATAAACACTTCCTCTTTAAACCTTAGTAACACAACGGATTGTAACCTTTCCGAATTTAAATCTGATTAAACCGTTATTGTAGATTTGTCCGTACATTGATATTACTATTAACCAAACAATGACATGATAATTTCAAAAGTAGAAGATCCTATCAATTTGACAGATGATAAGCGGACCAAAATCGGTCAATGTAGCTATCACAGTTCCGGTTATGAGGCTCCCATTGTCTCGAAAACTAAAACACCGTAAAATGAATTGAAGGCGGATTGCTATTTTGTTGGAATATCTATTGAAGGGGTATTTGGAGTGGAACTTTTAATTGGAACGGTTGTGGGTGCAATTTGTGGAGCGATTGCTGTTGGGGCTGTTGTTTTAGGCATAGTCTGGTGGCAGAATCAGCAACGAATCAATTCATTACGCGCCAATTTAACCCAGCCGTCGCCACCGACAGCGCAACCGGCCCATACCCCGTATATGCCATCTGTTGCTCCCCCACCTCCCCCAGCCATTGATCAAGCCGCATTACCCTATCAAGAAGAGAATATGCCCGCCGCTGAAGTCAAAGCGGAGCATCCGACTATGTCAGAATCTGCTGGCGTGAAACCCGGTTCGGCGTGGATCGATGGTGTTGGCGGTATTGTTAAAGGGCAACGCATGATTATTGTGAAAGATGAAACGCTCTTGGGGCGGTCAGGGGTCTGTGATTTGCAGTTTCATGATCCTAAAGTATCACGCCAACATGCCATGTTGAAATTTTATAATGAAGCCTATTTTATTCAGGATATGCAAAGTTCGCGGGGAACTTATGTGAATGGTCGACGGGTTGACACGCATCAACTCCAAGACCGTGATCAAATTCAAATGGGCGATACTGTCCTCGTTTTTCGTCGCTACGATTAGCCTTTGATTTTTACACCGCATGAGATTGGATACCACGCAAGATGGCCAAAGTCTATAGCTGGCGCTTTAACGTGCGCACCTATGAATTAGGTGAAGGCATGTATGTTTCTGCCGCCGGATTACAAAATTATCTTCAAGAAACTGCCGTTCAAGCGAGTGCATCAAATGGCTTTGATACGGTGTGGTATGCCGAGCATAACTGTTCATGGATCATCCGCCGGATGCAGGTTCGCTATACCGCCGTGCCCCAATATGGTGACGAAATTCAGGCCAATAGTTGGGTTTCAGATGTAGGTCGGATTCGCTCTAATCGTGAATATGAGTTAGTGCGTGCGCAAGATAATCAACGGCTAGTTCGCGCCCGTGCCGATTGGATTTTCGTGGACACCGAAACAAAGCGTCCACAACGCATTTTCCCTGAATTTGATGCGGGCTTTGAACCAGATCCTAGCACCAAAATTGATTTAGGTGTCCGGCTAGAAAATCCGCAAGAACTTAGCAAACCGCTAACATGGACAGGCTCTCGACCAGTGTTTAGCTATGAAATTGATGAAATGCATCATGTCAACAACAGCAATTATTTGCGCTGGATAGAAGATGCTCATTATCGAGCTTGTCTTGATTGGGAATTTGCGCACGATGCCTTGCTACTGCGTAGTCATGATCTGGAATATGTGCATGAGGCTAAGTTTGGCGATGAAGTAGAAATCATAGTCGAATTTACGGCGTATGAAGAGCAGTCTATAGCATGGCAAACCACGGTTTCTAAAAAGGAAACAGGCGACGTTTTAGTGAAGGATTATGCTATTTACGAAGCTCAAGACCCTGAACTGTTGCAAGCATTGCGCTAATTCAAGTATCGAAAAGCGAATGGGCGTTTTCTTCATTGAGGGCAAAATGAAGTTTATGGATGTAACCTAAATCACCAATTGCGTTCATAAATGTCTCACGCAGGGGATGATTGGTAGCCAGAATATAAACAACACTCACTAAATTGGGATGTGCTAGAAATGCTAACCGGGCGTGATTAACCTCATCAGCAAACACGACATCCGGTTGATAGATCATTTCCGTGATTTCCATCACCACATAAAGTGCTTGCTCATCAAGTCTGTTTAATATTTCATCAAATGTTTGAATAATTTGTGCTTCGGTAACAATCCCCAATGCAACCACCAAAACGTAGTTTGGTGCATTATGCAACTGGACGGGCATAAGTTTGGCTACTCCACTTTCCCCATAATAATTTATACGCTAATAATAAAGTGTTTTGCGAGAACCCACAAGTAGACAGTGCTGTGGAGTTTTTTTCTGGCAAATTTTTATGCAAGATTGACTCCATACCATACCGTATGGTATTGTTTTAATTGTGAAAGGAAATACAATGCCGCGCTTAAACCGTGAAGAATGGTTAAAAGAAGGAATTCTATTGTTGGTCAAACATGGTTTGGATAGTCTGACCATCGATTTTATGTGCCAGCATTTGAATGTGACGAAAGGCTCCTTTTATCATCATTTCAAGAATCGAGATGTTTTTTTAGAGGCACTTCTGGACTATTGGGAAACCCAATACACACTCAAATTCATTGAGATCAGCCAGGCTGAGGGTGATCCACTCGCGCAAATGCAAAAATTAAATGACCTGGTTCTAAATGCGCACGGTACCCAAGAAACGATTATTCGAGCCTGGGCGCAAAGTGACCCGCTCGCGCGTATCTATCAGGAACGGGTCGATCAGCGACGGCTCGGGTTTATTCGGGATTTATATCTACAACTCACCAGTGATGAAGAATTAGCCCACACCTTGGCGCAACTCATTTATGCCACACTAATCGGTGCCCAAAATATAATTCCGGCGGCGACAACTCTTGAACTCAAACGGATGTTTCGTTTAATTGAACAGGTCGTTTTAAGTAATCTCAAGGAGGATGAACAATGACCTATCTGCAAAGCCTATCTGTCACCCAGCCTTATTTCAAAGATTCCAACTACACTGATTTGAAATCTATTGAAGGCCAAGTGAACTTACGTGAATTTCTAGCCGGGACTCTTTCGTACTATCCGTGGTGGATTCGCGCACTGTATGCCGTACGTTGGGGATTCGTGAGACTCTTAGGTATGCGGCAGGATAGTGCCGGTATCAACTTACACCTCGCGCCCGAAGATGTGAGTTTCAAATCGGGCGAAATGGCGACTATTTTTAAAGTTGAAGAGGCTGTTGAAGATCAATATTGGATTGCCAGCGCAACTGATAAACATCTCACCGCCGATTTAATGGTTGCCTGTGAATCTCTGGCAAATGGCCAAACGCGTTTTCATGTAGGCACTATTGTCCATTACCATCATTGGACCGGACCTGTCTATTTTGCTTTTGTCCGCCCATTTCATCATCTGGTGGTACTGAGCATGATGCGCGCGGGCGTCAATTATCGCCGCCAGAATCGTCACGGAAATTAGCCATGTCACAAAAAAGCGGACTTTTATTGATGGCGGTGGCTGTCTTGCACGAAGTTGTGGGGGTTTTCTTCTACTTCGATACGCTAGTTGATATAGGCGAAGCCGGCATTATCAATACGATAAATCCCCCTTACTGGCAACGCGATGCGGCCTTCTGGTTTTTGATGTTTGGTCTCATGCTGTTTTTATGTGGCTGGATTACCCACTGGCTTATTAGTCAGACAGGGCGTTTGCCAAGCTTTTGGGGTTGGAGTTTGTTAGCTGTGTGTGCAATCGGGGTTATCTTGATGCCCGCGTCAGGTTTCTGGTTGGCGATGCCGATTGCGTGGTTAATGCTTCAACAAGCCCGCACTCAGCACCTGCGCCAACAACCTGCTTAAGATTTCAGAGAGAGAGCATCGGCTCATGGCAAAAGTCTTACCCAAAGGACAACAAGCACGTGCTGATTTTCCGCGCTTTGGTGTATGGAATTATGCAACATTCAAAGCCAAAGAAAGCACCTCGTTTTCAATTCAGATTGGTGGTGATATAACTCCATTCACCCTCACCCATGCTGATTTGCAAACACTGGAACATATTGGCCAAGTCAGCGATTTTCATTGTGTGACAACATGGAGCCATTGTGATAATCATTGGGGCGGGTATCGCTTCGGCGATTTTTATAAGCAGTTCATCCAACCCAAATTAGAAAATGCGGCAGAATACAACGTGGTCATTTTCAAAGCACAGGATCGCTATCAATCCAGCATGTTTCTGGAAGATGCCTTAGCAGAGGATGTTTTGCTGGCTGATCAACTCGATGGCAAACCACTCTCAGCCATCCACGGCGCACCTCTGCGCTTAGTTGCGCCCGCGCATTATGGGTATAAAAATGTTAAGCATCTCCAGCAAATTGAATTTAGGATGGCAGACAATCGCCCAAAAACCTTGCGACAGCGTTTGATGAATCATCCACGCGGACGGGTTGCTTACGAAGAACGCGGTGAATTTCTACCCGGCTGGTTGTTACGCTATATCTGGCGGCCACTTATTGGCACAACTATTCGCCGTATGCAACCAGATGCATAGCGTATCAAGAACCCCAGCGTTGACGGGATTCTATGAGGAGTTCTAGCAGTTCTTGGCGCGTGGTGATATCGCGCATCACGACGAGAAAATCATAAGGACTGGGAGCCAGTTCGTAAATTTCTTGAATTGCGGGTCCAATCGGATCGCCTTGATAATTGGGGTCAGTCACATCCGTAATGGTGATATCGACCCCACCCCCCGCACTGGGTTCAGCCTGATAACCCTCATAAAAAGCAAACCACGCTTGATTCAGTCGCCGGATATCGAGGCGACGACCTTGGGCCGACATATAATCTTCAGCACCATCGATTTTTTGAAGTTGAAGCAAATAATCTGCCGTCAGACGGGTACGATTAATAACTGTGCCACGGTCATCCACCTCGGTTATGTTGGTTAAGCGAATACCCCGTTGGTTCAAGGCTTGGCTCCACACATCAAGCGAGTTTTGGGCGGCAGAATCATAATTCAGGGCAAGCAAATAATCTGTGGTATTTTGCACATGGGCGCGATAGATCATCGGCGCATCTGGGGAATTCAATTGAACAAACAAATCAGGTGTATCCGGCTGATTCGCTGTCTCCGCTTCGGTCGGAAAAAAATCTTCTAAAGTGGGATAGTCGGGGATGTAAATCAGGCCCTGCGCGACCTCATCACTATAAAAACGTTCTAAAACCATGAGGCCTACTGCATTCCCAAAGACGGTCGCGGTGGTTTCATTGATAATTCGGGTTTCAGGTGCAACCAAATATTCCAAGCCGGATGGATAGAGAAATAAATAGTGGTGGGACCATTCGTGCGCCACTATTTCATAGGCAAATGCCGCAAAGCGGGTTTCGTCAACAATGGCGGGATAAATGCCTACGCCCCCGATACCCGTAATAAAAGCGGAATCGGTGGGTGAAGCGGCGGTGACTCGTTCTTCGATTTCAACTGTTTCACTTGGACTGAGGGAACGCAACGAATAGCTTAAATCCTGTTGAATAATAGCGCGCGGTGAAATGACCAGAATATCTGGTGGTACCACAAATCGAAAGCGGACCGGCGGCAAAACTTGACCAGCGACATTAAAACCCATATCTTTTAGGACGGCTTCAACTTGATCTTCGATCAGCGGCTCAACAAACGGTTGTAACTTGTTGAGTGAATTGACAAGTTCGGTGCGTTGGTCATTGAGTTCGGCGCGCTGGGCGATGTTATCAGGTGTGGGATTGGTGTAGGTTTGCTCAATCTGATAGTCTAAACTTTGTTTTTGGCCAATCATGACTAGATAGTCAATGACAATGATTTTGCTCTCTGCCGAACCAATATAATCATAATAACCAAAGAGCGTTTGTTGCGCCTTGGCCCATAAGGCTTCGACCTCCCACGCAATATAGTTAAACTCCACACCTTGGAGCTCATTTCGAATACGGCCCGTGCGGCTATTATCAACCGTCGGGGTGCGCAACATGAAGAGGAGCGCCACTATAATTGCCAGTCGTTCCAGCCAAGTTAAACTAATGTCTAAGAATTTTCCAAGCCGACGCAAGCGCATTCTCATGCATAAAAGCCTTTATTCAAGCCGATTTAAGGTGTTTAGAAAATGTCTAGCTATCTTGACATGACATTTTTTCAAGCATACAATGATTAAGCATCAAGATAATTAAGGATTATATTAGTAGTTTTAGTTGAGATTTTTTGTTTCAGCCATACTTAGTTTTTAAATTTCGAAGATAAGATGTTTTTAGCGCCACAATGCCTAGTCAATAAAGCATTCACCGCATCTTCGAAAAGAGCATGACCTAATCTTTATTCGCGTGAGTAGGAACTACAAAATTATGTAACTCTGCCTGAAATACCCAACAACTTTGATTAAATTTCCAAATATATTTCAGACAACTAAGGAGGCAGGTGCAAAGTTTTCCATAACACAAAACAGATTATGGAAGCGTGTTTTGCCCTGAAAATCTCGTGATTACGCAATCTGACAATCCTAAATATGTTGGTGCCAAAGTTCTACGAATAAACGTGGGCTTTGTAATGGCAGAAGCAATCGGTTTTACAAGGGAAGTCGAATTTTCGGTTCCGACCCTGCTCAAATTAACCGATGATGTTGTATTAAATCATTTCTATGCGACCCTCAATCTTTCTCATACGAAAGAAGGGGTGCTGGTGCAAGGTAACGTGGAAAGCAGTGTCCCAGATCAATGTTCACGCTGTACGGATGATGTCTGGATTCCGATTGAGTTTAGTATCGGAGAATTGTTCGCCCGCAGTAGCTTGCAAGAAATGACCTATTATATCGATGATAGTGGCAATATTGATCTCGCGCCATTGGTACGTGAAGAAGCCGTTTTGCACACGCCAATGGTCACGCCAGTTGATAAAAATGAACGGTGTATCTTTTGTCAGCGAACATTCCAAGATGTGCTCCGTGACAATGGCTTGGTCGAAGATGATATTGATCCACGCTTAGCAGTTTTACTGAAATTGCGTCAGCAAATGGATGAAACTGACGAATAGCGGTTTATAATTTAAGTAGCACGCGCACATCGCCATCATTATTAGAATGCAGATAAGGAAGAAATATGTCCAATTTGTATGACCAGATCAACAAAAAACCAAAAACTGACTTCATCGAAGAGATTGATGAGGATATTGACGACGATCTGGATGATGAGGACGAAGTTGAGGAAGATTATTTCCTAAGCGATGAAGATTTAGAAGCGCTCGATGATCTTGATGATTTCGACCTTGATGATGATGAAGCGTTTTTGGGCGAAAGTGGGATAGGTGAGCTTGTTTCACATGATCCCGTGGGTCTCTATCTCAAAGAGATGGCGCGGGTGCCTTTACTTTCAACCGATGAAGAAATCGCGCTAGCCAAGCGTATTAAGCAAGGCGTCTTTGCCCATGAGCATCTGACAACCTATGTCGATGAAATCACCGAAGACGAACGCTACGAACTTGAAATGCAAGTTGAAGACGGCTTGGCCGCTCGTGATCATTTGATTAAGGCCAATACACGTTTGGTCGTAAGCATTGCGAAACGCTATATGGGGCGCGGTGTCGCCTTTTTGGATTTGATTCAAGAGGGCAATTTGGGGTTGATGAAAGCCGTCGAAAAATTCGATTATAAACGCGGCTTCCGCTTTAGCACCTACGCGACTTGGTGGATTCGCCAAACCATCACACGCGCCATTGCCGATCAAGGTCGTACTATTCGCGTACCCGTCCACATGTCAGATCGTATCCGCCAACTCTACAAAGTTGCCCGTGAACTTGAACAACGGAATGGCCATAAACCAACCGCCGAAGAAATCGCCACGGAAATGGACTTGGAACCCCGTAAAGTCCAATGGATGCTCAAAGTTTCATGGCGTCCCTTAAGCCTCGAACGTCCGGTCGGTGAAGATGAAGACAGCGAATTTGGTAATTTTATTGAAGATGATACTACCCCAACGCCCCTTCAGAGTGCTTATCAACAATTGTTGCGTGAAAAGTTAGATGATATTTTGAGCACGTTAGAGCCTCGTGAAGCGCGTATTTTGCGGTTACGCTTTGGCCTGCATAATGGTTATTGCTATACGCTTGAAGAAGTCGGGCAAAAATTTGGCCTAACCCGCGAACGTATCCGTCAAATTGAAGGCAAGGCTCTGCGGCGCTTACGCCATCCACGGCGGGCACGTCAGCTCAAAGATTTTCAATAAGTAAATTTCGTTTCGAGATATAAAATCCCGTCACAAACAAATGGCGGGATTTTTTGTTATTTTGACTAGAGCTAGCCTACAATAGAGTTACCAACAGGTTGGGACAGTAAAACTTTTCTTTTCGCCAAGACGACAACAAATGCCTATTCAGATCATTGAACACAGCCGGAGGAAGATATGGCGAATGAACCCATGCAACTGATTGGACACAGATATGAACTCCATGAGATTATTGGCCGCGGTGGCATGGGAATTGTTTATCAAAGCCTGGATAGGCAAACAGGAATCAACGTAGCCATCAAACATTTAAAACCAGAACTTACCACTCCGGAGATTATTAAACGCTTTCAAAATGAAGGCGAAGCACTTCGTAAACTCAATCATCCGAATATTGTTAAACTCCTTGATGTGTTGGAAGAAGGCGCTGAGCATTACCTTGTTATAGAACTGATTGAGGGTGGATCTTTGCGCAATTTACTTGACCAAAATGTCACATTGTCAACTGCAACCATTATGACACTTGGCCTCGATATTTGTGACGCCCTCACCCGTAGCCATCGTCTGGATATCATTCATCGGGATATTAAACCTGCCAATGTGTTGATTGCGGATGATGCAACGCCTCGCCTGAGCGATTTTGGGATTGCCCGCGAAACCACATCAGATAGCACAGCGTCTGGCGAAATTATAGGTACTTTTGCCTACTTAAGTCCGGAAATATTACAGCGAGGGCAAGTCAGCAAAGCATCTGATATCTGGGCACTTGGAGTGACTTTTTTTGAGATGCTGACAGGTGAACGTCCTTTTTATGGTGAACAAACTGGTATGCTCCTAACTGCTATCTTGACTCAATCTGTCCCTGATTTAGAGAAAATGTGTCCCGATGCACCTATGGGCCTCATTGATTTAGTTTATCGAATGCTGGCTAAGAATCCGGCGGAACGTATTCCCAGTATTCGCTTGGTCGGCGCTGAATTAGAAGCTCTGTTACAAGGCTATAAAGTGGCTGATATTGGTCATCGTAAACTAGCCGTATCACAAGAAATCAACAATGAGGAGGCAACATTTCTTGTTGATAATCGTTTTGCTACTTCTTCACCAGTTGCTCATCAATTTAAACATAATTTACCTGCTCAGATTACGTCATTTATCGGCCGGAGCATAGAATTAGCTGACCTGACTGATAAACTTAATGATCCCGCAATTCGTCTTGTCACAGTTTTAGGGATTGGCGGCATAGGTAAAACGCGCCTAGCCCTTGAAGTAGCTCAAGGACAATTTAC
>JBNLCD010000153.1:0-10509 GCA_050303635.1 Anaerolineae bacterium | reverse complement strand
TTGATAAACTCTTCAGTATTCATGGTCAGGGCTTTCTCTTGTTGGTTTTGTCACTTACAAGGATGCTCTATGACCATGACTTTTGCTAGGTTTTTATCACCCGCACCATTGGTTATATAAATAGAAAAAGAAACTGTAAAAGACTTTCGTTCATCTGTTGGGAAACTCTATCAATCAGTATTTCGCACATTGGACAAAAACCTGCTACAATTGGGTGTGGGATTAGGCATTGTTGCCCTAATTCACTAAAATATACCCTTGATAGCCTGACTATCCATTTACCAAGAATTTGCATTTTTACGTGTGAAACTTATCAATTAGGTGAGTTATTGTGAATGATATGAATTTATCGCCAAACGCCCAAGGTCAAGTCGAAGACGTATACGAAGAAGCAATGAATGCGGGCCATGCCGCCGCGTGGGAACAGGACTGGCAAAATGCTATTCCCGCATATATGACAGCTATTCGTGCACGTCCCGGCGATCCAACCGCGCATAATAATCTCGGTTTAGCGCTGTTAAATGCGGGCCGCTTAGATGATGCCTTAAAAGTCTATCAACGTGCCTCAAAACTGGCCCCGGATGATCCAATCCCGTTAGAAAAATGCGCGGATGTCATGGAGCAATTAGGTCAACTCCAAGACGCGGCCAAACAATATTTGGCGGTGGCTGATATTCATTTGGGCAATCAAGACATGGATAAAGCCATTGCCAACTGGGAACGGGCAACCCATATTGCCAGTGGTTTGATTGATATTCGCAAGAAATTAGCCCTCGCCTACGAAAAAACAGGCCGCAAACGGCAAGCTGTCCGTGAATATCTTACCTTGGCCTATAACTATAAAAAAGTAGGTAATACACCCGTTGCCATTCAAGCGGTTGAACGGGCTTTACGCCTTGAGCCGCAAAATCCACAAGCGCTCAATGCGTTACAAGCTTTGCGTTCTGGCTCGGATATTATGGCACCCCAAGAAGAAGCCCCCACCCGCCGTCCGGGCACCGATGATGCCCTTTATGAAGATGAATTTGATCTTCCCATTCCCGTCAGTGATTTTGACGATATGGGCGAATCCAATGTCGATGGCCCGATTGGTGAAGCAGTCGAACAAGCTTTAGAAGACTTGGCTACGCACGTAATGGAAACCGGGGCGATCATGGAGCAAAGCGGGATGCTCATCATCCAAGCCATTGAACTCCATCGCCAAGAATCCTATGCAGATGCGATTCGCACCTATAAACAAGCGCAAAAAGCAGGCCTCAATCACGATGGTGTCTCTATGACCCTTGGAGCCTTGAGCATTGCGGAAGGCCAATGGAAAGATGCCGTCAATAATTTCGAAAAGGTTAAGGAAGAAGCGTATTTAGCTGGCGCACAACATGGTTTGGGGATTGCCTGTTGGCAACTGAATAAACCGCGTGATGCTTCCACGCACTTGATTAATACGATGAAATTGATCGAAATCTATATGGCGACTAGCGATGCCAAGGTGCGTGAACTTACGCATGTTTATGATGGCATGGTGGATGGTCTAGATATTGCTGACGATAAAACCTTACGCGAAATGAATGAACGTTTCTTCGCCCTCTTAACGGGTGCTGATTGGAAACAACGCATCGAAATGACGCGGAAGACCCTCGAAGACGCCATGAAGAAAGACCCCTCAGCTATTATTGATGCGGCGGCGGTTAATCCTGAAGTCTTATCATCAATGAACACGGTAGATCAATACATTGAATCCCGTCGGTATCATATGGCGATTGAAGAAGCCTATTATGTGCTAGAAAAAGAACCTGAATTCTTGGCCGCCCATATGAAAATCGGTGAAGTCCTTGTTCAACTTAACCGCATTCATCAAGCAATTGATAAATATAACAATATTGCGCGTGCCTATATTGCGCGCGGCAATCGTCTACGGGCCGCTGAAGTCCTTGAAGAAATCATCAAAGCCGCGCCCATGGATGTTAGTGTCCGCCTGAATCTGATTGAAATGTTGGAAGAAGAAGAACAAATGGATCGTCTTCTCCCAGAATATGTTTATTTGGCCGATGCTTACACTGAACTCGGTGATATGACCAATGCCAAGGAAACATACCAACATGCCATCATGATTGCGCGGCGTTTAGACGCCCCTTCACCCGTTGTCGCTGAGATTATGCATAAAGTAGCTGATATCGATATGCAACGCCTAGATTTGCGTTCGGCTAGCAAGACCTACGAACAAATCAAATCCTTGCATCCCAATGACACACTTGCTCGTCAAATACTCATCGATATTAATTATCGGTTGAGTAACCCGCTCAGCGCCATTACTGAATTGGACGGCTTGCTTCAAATTTATGCCGCGAATCGGGATGGTAAGAATATTTTGAAGACGTTGCAAAAACTAGTCAAAGAACGGCCCGATGATGAAGCGATTCGTTCACGGATTGCCGCCATCTATCACCAAATTCAGCAAATTGGTCCGGCGCTTCAACACTATAACTATTTGTTGGAACTCCAACTCAATAATGGTCGCCACAAAGAAGCCTGTGAAACCATTAAGACCATTTTGACGTTGAACCCACCGCAAAAAGAACGCTATCAACAATTGGCGGGTCAACTCGGTTGTAATTAAAGCTTGCTGAGTATCGAATTAAGTATGAAATAGTTCAATATAAAGTCCTGTTCAAGTGAGCAGGACTTTGTGATTCTAGAGATTTATGCCACCTCTCTTAACGTCCGCAAAACACGCAATGTTACCCATTTATTGGGATGTTTTAATGGTCCAAAATCTACCCAAGTTGTATAGGTATTCTCTATGGGCCATCTTCCTTTGTTGTCTTGCTTGGCACGGATGAGGTCGAGGGCATCGCTTAGGCGTGCATCCGCCCCATAACCTAATGCGATTAGGGCCTCGATATTTTGCAGAACGTCTGTGACATAAAAAACAGGGAATCCCAATTTCCACCATTTACCGCTCGGTTTACTATCATCTTTTGTGGGATAATCAGCTAGCGCAGGGTTGCGACTCAATAGGAATTCAGCCCCAATCTGGATAGCCTGATTGATAAGCGAAGTTCGTTGATCTAGCGGCAATTTACTAAAAGCCAACATAGTTTTGATAGCACCCCAAGCACACGCTTGGTTGTTATTCCAGCCGCAGGCAAAACGAGGTCCGCTGTTTCCGCTGGGATAATATCGTAAACGCGCTTCCTTGTTTGTAGCTGGAGCAATTCCCTCGCCAGTTATACTGCGTGCCATCCATTCAAATGATTGGCTCAAACGCGGATCTTCTACACCAAGATCTAGCAAGGCCGCACATAGATTTCCCTGTAAACAATCAATAGTGGATGAGGGTGTGCCCTGCATGGTGAATTGACCATGTTTGGTGAGAGAATGGTCGAGTAAATATTCACATGCTAATGCAAGTCGCGGGTCATGTTTTACCGAAGCACCAAGTTGCGCGAGGAGTATTATAGACCAAGCTGTTGATTTATATTTAGGACTATAGCCTGCACCCGGCTTAAACCAATAACCATCTTCAGCCATGAAATTTAGCACAGTTGCAATCGCGCCAGATTGATATGCATCTTCGCGAGCTTGTCTCAAATCATCATGATCTTCCGGATAATCCAGTAAATCACGCAGAGTGAGATAACGCACATCTGGTGAGCTGGCGTCAAGCAACCAATTGAGTAGATCGGAGTTTAATTCTATTTTATTTGACATAATTATAGCCCCTGATCAAACTATTTGATTCTATTATAGGCTACAACGTCGATTTGTCAGAAGTCGTGCTGTGTCACATAATTCAGGTCTTACTGACCAATCGTTTGCTCGCGTGAGAACATCCCGATTTGGCCATTTTCATAATAGGCCGCCACCGCCACCGATTCATAATTGGCAAAACTTGCCCAAACCAGATTTGTATTGGCATTCCCTTGAATGGTAATCAGCCAATCGTAAGTTAGCGAGCCCGGATAACGTAACGCGACAATATAGCCCGCCGCATTCGCCACCGGAGACCATTCCAATTTCCAATTTGAATAATCCATTAATCGTAATTGCGGTGGATTCGGCCCATCGGCTAGCATCAGCATAATGGAATAAACCAGTTGCGTTGTCCGGCGCAAATAGCCCTCATCAATACGGCTTATGGTATCAAGTTCATTATGAACATAATTGGGATTATCTTGTTGCTCCATCACCCGAATGGCTGGATAGCCTTCTAAACTAAAGCTTTCATGATCGCCCCACCGTCCCGGACGATCTAAGGCACCCATCACATTGAGTTTCATCTCAGGCATATACATGCGGATTGCAACTTCGGCACTGCGGGCGAGTTCACGTGAGCCCGAATTGACGATTTCTTCTTCGGGGGATGCTGAATAGGCCCGCATTTGGAAATCATAACGTTGTCCATCCGTCCCAAGCGGACTACCCATTTGATCTAAATTGACCACGGCACGGAGTGGGATATTTTGGCCCTTGAAAACCGTCTGCACCATATCTTTACTGCCGTATTTGCCTAATTCCTCCGCTGAGAAAAAGACAATAATCACGGTGGCGCGATGGGGTCGTTGCGACATCAAACGTGCAATTTCAAGGCCAGCGGATACGCCCGACCCATTATCATTAGCCCCGGGTTGAAAACTCGTACTATTCACGTCAACGGGGCCAATTGAGTCGTAATGGGCACCTAATAAAACGACCCCTGCTTCTGGATCCGTTCCGGTAATAACAATGGCCACATTCTCAGCGGTCCGGGTCTGCCCACCATAGTCAAAACTAAATTTTAAGGGAAATACTTGAATATTGGTTTGAGGATTGGCCGCTTGATAGCCTTGCAATTGTTGTTGGAGCCATAACGAAGCGGCAAATGCACCTCGATCAGCGGCAGGTTCAGCAAATGTATGACGATTGTGGAAATTAATTAAATCTCGAATAGTCGTCATCATACGGGTGCTATCAATCTGTTGAAGCTGAGATTGAACGTCGGTCGAAGATGGTAAAGCACTGTTTACCGTCGATGGTAGCGGCGCATTAGTGGCAATCGGTATTTGTAATGTAGCGGACGGCCCAATGGGATTTTGGGGCGTTAATGTCGAGTTTGGCAACCGTGGTGCAAGGGTAGCCGGTGGTTCAGCTGTCAAATTACAACCAAGACTTGCCAAGATTAAGACCAGCAAGAATATGAGTATACGCGGGAGGGTGTGTTGTGTCTTCATAATGCGGATTTTAGCACAGCTCAACTTAGATAACAGCCTATGTTTTCTCAACGGCAATACCGCTGATAACATACGCTAAATATTTAGGATAAAAAAACGGACACAGTTAACCTGTATCCGTCGTTTTTGTCAGAAAGAGAAAGAAAAAACCTTAGTTGGCATTATCTTTGGGCACAATGGTGACACGTCGACGGTTACCATCGCCCTTACTTTCAGTATAAACGGCTGGATGTTCACGTAAGAACATATGCACCAGACGACGTTCACTCGGTGACATGGGTTCCAGATAAATAGTCTTATTGCGACGGACAGCTTCATCCGCTTTTTCATGCGCCATTTGATTCAATTGAACTTCACGACGCGCCCGATAATTTTCGACATCGACCGCAAATTCAGCGCGGGATTCAATATCGCGGCTGGCGATCAGACGTGTCAAATATTCTAAAGCGGCCAAGGTCTCGCCACGCCGACCAATCAACATACCCAGTTTTTCACCATGAATATGCAAAAGCCACGGGGCTTCAATTTCTTGATCACCATTGGAAATGATGCGTTCAACTTGAATATTCGGTGTTTTGACGCCCATTTGATCCAGTAATTCACCGAGTGTTTCAGCCCCCACTTTGACACCATCGGGAATCTCAGTCTCGTTGCTGGCAAGCTCAGTTACGCGTTGGGGTTCAATATGGGACACCTCTTGTAAGGCATCACGTTTACCACGTGATCCACCTCGTCCACCACCCCCACGATGGGGAGGTTTACCATGTCCGCCCCCACCCCGTCGGTCGCGATTATCACGATTATTGTCACGACGATTTTGGGGACGACGAGGTTTATGATTACGACCTTGTTGAGATGAAGTCGACGGCGATTGCGCGGCCGGCTTTTCTTGTTCTTCAGTTGCCGCAGAGGATACAAATTTTTCACGCTCGCTCCGGGGTGGCACGAATGTTGTTAAACGTACCACAGCTTCCTTGGAGCCAATGCCAAGCAATCCCCCCTTGGGCTCTTCAATAATCTCCACGATTACATTTTCGCGTGCGACATCAAGGAGTTGTAACCCTTTTTCGATGGCTTCTTCGATGTCTACACCAGTTGTTTCAACGGTACGCATAGTTTTATCCTACTGCAAATTTGCTTATTTAGATTTTCGTCGGTTGCTGTTGCGACGGGTGCGGCTAGATTGCGAACTGCTAGGTGTGCGCTTAGTCCGACCAGTTGATTTCGGTTTAGCTGACAATTTTACATCAGTAATGCCAGACTTCAAACGATGGGTATTTCCCATGCTATCAACTGCTACTGCTGTATCAGGGAGTTCATCGACGGATCGATTGGCTTCTTCCGGATCTGGCAAGCCAAGGAACTTGCGCCAATTTGCTTTACCCATCGCCGCATATTGAACTGTACTAAATAGGTTAGCCACAATAAAGTAAATAGACAAACCTGCTGAATAGTTCAAAGCCAAGAATGCAAAGAAGAATGGCATAAAACGCATCATCTGTTGCGACATTTGGGCGGCTTGTGCAGATGGATCATCCGGATCAGTTGATGTTGGCGTATTCATACTGCTCATGAACAACCGTTGTTGGATTAAGCTAGAAACCAACACCAAGACTGGCAAAATATAATATGGATCTGGTAACGCTAAATTGAGCCACAACCAGCGATTATTCAATGGCACAACCGTATCAAGATTGAGACCGAAAACACTCTCCCAAAAACTGCTGAACAAAATACGATGTTCAAGCCCCAACAAGTCTTGCGGATTCAAAGCTAAGGCCGCAATAATCGCCCGCCATACCCCAAACAGAATTGGCATCTGAATGAAGATCGGCAAACAACTCGCCATTGGGTTGACGCCTTCTTCTTTATACAACGCCATTTGTTCTTGGGCTAGTTTTTCGCGATCATCTTTGTATTTTTCTTGAAGTTCTTTAATCTTTGGCTGAACAACTTGTAATGCTCGCATTGAACGCTGTTGATACAACGTAAAGGGTAACACCGATAACCGAATGAGCACGGTGAAAATGACAATGGTTAAAAATACGTTACTGTCCAACAAGTGATAAAGCACAAGCAGGACGGTTGTCATCGGGTTAATAATGAACCAATCAAACATGCTTAATCACCCTTCTCTTTATATTCGTATTCCCAAGCGCGTTTGCCATCTTTGATATTTACGGCGATGAGCATACGTTTTTTGTCAACAGTTCCCACAATGACGACGGGTTCTTCCTCGTCCATTGAAACTGTCATATTACTCAGGAATTTTTCATCGAATTCGTCATTTTCCCATTTCTTGGATTTGTCTTCAAGATTATAGGCATAAATGATTCGATCTTCGCCTGAAACAATCAACACGTTATCATAAATGATTGGTTGACTGCGTAAGGCATCTTCGCTAACATTCGTTTTCCAGTTTTCAACGAATTCCCCATCAACAAACGTAAGTTCATAGAGATAGCCGTTTAAATCGCCAAAATAAAGCGCGCCATTATCAATTAGTGGCGGACCCCAAACCCAACCTTCGGCTTTATATTCATCAAGAATTTCACCCGTAAGGCTGATGGCGTATAAGGTTGAACGCAAGGTTCCTAGGTACAAGACCTGATTTTCTTCATCTAAAACAATGCCGCCGGGAACACTGCCGTTAACTTGCGTCTTCCAACGCAATTCACCCGTTGCCGGTTCAAGAGCATACAAAGTTTTGTCTAGCCCTGCTACAAAGAGTGTATCTTTCATATCGAACGCTTCACCATCTACAAAGAGCGGCTGGGCCCAAATACTATGGACAGTATCCTCAAATTCCCAGATGACTTCACCTTTATCGGCTGAAAGAGCGATAACACTGCGCTCTGTACCGAAGAAAACAATATCGTTACCAAAGGCGGCACCTGCAATCACGCGGTTGTTGGAGCGGAAAGTTAAGAACAGGAAAGTTTGACGTTCAGGTGCATAGACCCATTTTTGTTCGCCAGTTTCGCGATCAATGGCGTGGAAACGGCCATCAAAATCGCCCACATAAACGGTGTCGTCGGTCAACAAACCGGGGGCGTAGAATTTGGCATTTTCATATTCGTAGATCCAATTACGGTCACGGTTGCCATCTAGGCTTGTTACCACGCCGTTAAATGACAGAATAACCGTTCCATCCGTGACATCGCCTGTCACGCCCGGCCACGGTTCACGACTGGAACCGCAGGCACTTAAGAAAATACTTACTAGCAACAAAACACCCATCATCCAATAGCGGCGGGGTGTCTTGTAGAATTTATTAGGTTTCAATTTATCTCCTCGATACAAGGTCTTAACCCATGTTCATGCATTAATGCTTATGTGTATGTGGTTCAGGGACCGGATCATAGCCACCGGGACTTAAACCATGACACCGCGCAATACGCGCCACACCGAGCACAATTCCCTTGAAAAAACCATGCTTTTCAATTGCCTGATACGTATAGTGTGAACAAGTCGGATCGTAACGGCAACCAGATGGAACAGCTGGCGAGATGAACTTTTGGTAGAAGCGAATAATAGCCAGTGCAATTTTTTTCATTTGCGTATGCCTTATAAGTCCAGATTGGATGATTCCAGTGGTAATAACTGTGTTTGGCTTAATATATGGCGTACTGCCGTCCGAATTTCTGGTAATGTGGCGGCCACGATCGGTTTACGAGCAATAAAAACCATATCAAACCCACGCTGAGGCAGTTGATGCGATAAATGTGTTTCTACCTCATGGCGAATCGCTTCACGGAATAAACGACGAATACGATTGCGGGTGACGGCATTACCAATTCGCTTCATCACAATAAAACCATAACGGTTATGTGTGAGCTCATTTGGATAATAGCTGAGTACACATAACCGATGGCCATACGTTTGCCCATCCCGACGCAATCTGGCGAAATCTTCGCGCTGGCGCAGGCGTAAGCGGCGTTGCATTAAGCTTTCCAGTTAACCTTTTTAACGTGGTTACGGCTAACGGTCAATTGTTGACGTCCCTTGGCACGACGGGCTTTCAAAACACCACGTCCCCCACGGGAAGCCATACGTTTACGAAAACCATGCACACGGGCACGGCGACGGATTTTGGGTTGCCATGTTCTTTTCGGCATCGGAATTATTCCTCTTTAATCTACTGCATGATGATTTAGACGCGCGGGGCATACTTCAAAGCATTTGAAGCAATTGGTATCTTTACAAATTACTCCTACCCATGACTAAACCATCATTTAGGCTAACATTTATCTCTAAAAAACGATTTTTACCATATCGCTTAGCAATCTTAGTAACTTCAGTTCCCTTCATGATGACACAGCCCTGAATTCACGGACAGCATCTATGCTATCCCTACGAAATTCTGTTGTCATGCGTTTCTCGTAGAGACGGGATATATCCCGTCCGCATGAAAAATTGCACTATCAGTTAACAAGGAACCACTACCGGATTTTGAAACGCGATAGGGCGTGTTCGCAGTGGCGAACCTACAACCGATACAGTATAGCGTAGGCCTTACTTGACGGTCAAGCGTTTTCCCGCCTTCTTTCAATGACAAGGAAGCTGTGGATCAAGGGGAATGGAATAAACATGCTAAATGAAGCCAGTCGTCTGCGGTATATCACTAAAGTCCATGCCGATAATCTGTTGGCGAGATCCCCGTCCAACGTTTGAAGGCTTTACTAAAAGCAAACGGTGAAGCATAACCTACGCGCTGAGCAATTTGGGCAATCGTCAAATCCTCATAATCACCCAGCCATGTTGTCGCCATTTGAATACGCCATTTGGTAAGATAACGCATCGGAGATTCGCCTACCATTGTGCGAAATCGTTCTGAAAATACGGAACGCGACATATTAGCCAACTCAGCCAAACTTTCCAACGACCATGATTTGTGCGGTTCACCATGAATAGCATTGAGCGTTTTCCCAATATACGGATCATATAATGCGCCCAACCAACCCCCTTGTCCCTGCGAATGCTGATCAATCCACGAACGCATAACCATAATAAAAAAGATATCCATTAGACGACTAACCACAGCTTGATAACCGGGTTGGGCTTCGGCCGCTTCGGTGGCGATAGTTTGCAGTCCCATCGCTAACCATAAAACTGGTTGGCCATTCTCATTAGGAATATGAATGAGAGGTGGTAAGAGCGAAAAAATGGGGTAAGGAATATTGCGTTCGGAGCGAAATTCGCCATGAAGCAAACACACCGGATCAACATTGGTCAATGTATATGCGGGGGTGTTGTTAATCACCACTAAATCACCCTGCGCCAGCAACAATTCCTGCCGCTG
>JBNLCD010000152.1:0-10571 GCA_050303635.1 Anaerolineae bacterium | reverse complement strand
CCAATTGTGGGTGGGATAATCGTTGTGCTTCCGCTCAACAAAATATCGCATCCACCCGACTGATTCCAATGATTGCCCTGAATTTGCACGGTGTTACCAATGAGACAGCTATTATGGGTAACTGATTGATAGCCTATAAAACGAAGATGACTTTTCGGAGCATAAAGTGGTCCCTTGAGACTACCGCCTGTCATCGTGATATCAATCCCAATCGGGCCGCTAATCTCTGTACAACCGGGATTTACAGTTCCTAAATCACTGAAAAATAATGGTAGATCACCATTGGCTCGATTCATTTGACTATGCCGGATATTGATCACAATCTGATCACGGCTAACCCACGTGACATTATTGGCGTTGATACTGATATTCGGGTCGTCGATAATAATAGGATTGGCTGAATAGATGATGGCTCCAGCGCCTGTCCCTTTGATGACCATATTAGTTGGACTGCCGACAACATAGCCGCTATTCATAAGCTTTTCAACAGTATCGGCTCCCGATATATTGTCCAGATTTAGATAACGGGTATCTGCGCCATAGGCAAAACTCGGATGGGTGCTATCGAAGGTATTGATATCATAGAGATTAATACCCCCTGAAACTGCCGCTGTATCCATATTGGAACTAGGCTGTGGTCCGCCTCCATTGATATTCTTGTTGCGCCAGCTACTGTGATCATCATAGGTGCCGCCCACAATAAAGGCATCCACGGCGTAGTCATTTGGAAATTGATTGATATCAACATCGCCCAGTGAGATAAGGGTGCGGTTGAAATTAAGATGTTGGGCATCCATATCAAACGCTAAACAGCCGGGTGGAGCCGCCGCATAGACACCCACATCGGTTAATGTTGCCGTACCGCCATTGCTTTGAATCTGTTGCGGCGTGCATTTGCCAACACTCTCGCTAGAAACAGCCAAGGGGTCTGGATATACGATCTGAATAAAAAATGTTTGTTTGGGTGATGTGATGGAAATCCAGATATATTTTATGGTACTTGTGCTACCGGAATGATTGGGGTCAACTAAAACCGTGACTCCGTCAACTCCATGCTCAAATCCCTGACGTTTGGCCGCATTCCGGGCGGCACCAATGACTTGGAGATCTGTTCCACCAGCACACCGCGCATAGGTAGCTGAAATGACAGCCGCATCTGTCGCATTTTGAACATCACGTTGTAAAAACATTAAGCTCCCGGCATCAATGGCTAAGCCGAGCATCGCTATCATGGCTATCATCAGGAAGGCAATGATAATGATAATTTGGCCAGCTTCCCTCTTTTGAATGTGTTTAGTTTGATACACTGTTGTTTGGCTCCCTAAATTTAATGCGTTGGTTCTAAAAAATAATAGCTTTAACTTCTTTTTTTGTTGTATGTGTTTTTGGAAGCGCTCCCAAAAATGAGCAATAAAAATATCTAGATGTAAAAAAATAGGATTTTTCTGAGCGCTAGATTGAATGATTTGGGTGGCGAATGGCTTGCTTGCACATTACCAATTACTTTCTGGGGAGACAACAAAATTATTCATTTTTTATGGAAATTTTCATGGAATTAGGGATTTTTTTACAAGCTTAGCTTCAATTTCACGAATAGTTCGCGAGATCTTTGGGAAGTGTCAATCTTTGTGAAATTTTTCTACCGTTTAACGCTGAGGACTGGTGAATCAAAAAACGCACGAGAGTTCGTGCGTTTTCAGGATATTCAATTCAAAATATTTTTAAAGATTATTCGCCGGTATCGGCATCCACCAATTCGCGTTTTTCAACTTTCGTTTCTTGGCGCGGGGTGGGCGGACGCATGGTTGTGCGTTGCGGTGTATCATCTGGCTTCTGTGCCTCAGTCGATACAGATTCTTGTTCTGTGGGTTGTGTGGGCAACGGCAACGGCTGTTGTTGGGCGTCCTGGTTTTGTTGATAAACTTGGGCGGCTTGTTGCATAGTCGACATATGTTGATGCCGTACTTCGCGTTCTTGCGTAACCTTAGTAATACCATTGCGAACAATGGTGAGGGTGCGCAAGAGTTGCCCTTCAAGTTCTTTCAACACTTGAGTGACATACATATCAGCTTCGTCACGAACTTGATTGGCTTCTTGTTCCGCTTGACGCACGATATTGTCTGCCCGTTGGCGCGCGGCTTGCACGATTGAATCGCGGTCAACCAATTCTTCACTCTTCTTGTTGGCCAATTCAATCATGCGCGCGGCATCTTCATTGGCTTGCGAAATCAAGCGATCCCGCTGATTAACAATCCGCGTTGCTTTTTCAATTTGTTCAGGAATAGAAATTCGCATCTGGTCAATAATTTCCAGAGCACGTTCCTCATCAATCAAAGTAAATTTAGTTGCAGGAACATGCCGTCCTACATCAATTAAATCTTCTAAACGGTCAACCAGATGTTGAATATCCATATATAAACCTCCTCACTGGTGGCTAGGGCGAACCAGTGTGCGGTAAATTTAAGTCCCTTAAAATTATTTCTGTTTTAATTCAGCATACCTTGTAATCAAAGCATCTTCTACATATTTTGGCACAAATGACGAAACATCGCCACCTAGTGACGCAATTTCGCGTACAGTTGTAGAACTTATATGTAGAAAACTTTCAGAAGTCATAAAGTGAATTACTTCAACCGGAGCGAGTCGCTGGTTAGCTAATGCCATCCGAAATTCATATTCAAAATCGGAGAACACGCGTAAACCACGGATCATCACTGAACTATTAACTTCTGCTAAATAGTCTACCGCTAATCCATTGAATGATGCAACCCTAATATTCGACAGGCCTTTTATCGTATATTCAATCATATCAAGGCGTTCGGCTGTACTGAAGAGAAAAGGTTTGTCAGGATTTTCATACACAGCCACAACAACTTCATCAAATAGGTGTGAAGCCCGTTTGATAATATCTAGGTGTCCATTATGGACCGGATTAAACGAACCGGGATAGACAGCACGGCGAAAATTGGAGCCCATGCTTCGGTAGTCCTTTCATTAAAATATATTAGCTAATATCGGTGCGACGACGGCTTATATTGACAATGCGCTCAGCCAACAACGCATGTTCAGGTTGACTCAATGTTGGATCTTCTTCAAATATAGATCGGCTTTCCATTTGAACTAATTCCACGAGTTGAACATCCATCATATTCTCTAAACTGACAGAGCCGGAACCTGCTTGACGGGTACCCAATAAATCACCGGGGCCACGAATTTCCCAATCTTTACGCGCCAATTCAAAGCCATCCGTCGTCTGTTCCATAATATCCAGCCGTTCGGCGGCATCCAAACTTGGAGTATCAGCCAACAAGAAACAATAAGATTGATGTTGGCCACGGCCCACCCGACCCCGCAATTGATGGAGTTGGGCTAGACCAAAGCGATTCGCGCCTTCGATCATCATCACAGTCGCATTGGGCACATTAATTCCCACTTCAATCACCGTTGTTGAAACAAGTACATCCAGTTCATGGCTAGCGAAAGCGTGCATAATCTCATCTTTCTCGGCGGGATTAAGTCGGCCATGCAACAAACCCATGCGATATTCATAAAAATCACTTGAACTGAGTTCTTCATAAGATTCTACGGCAGATCGGGCTTGAATAGTTTCCGAAGCTTCTACCAATGGGTAGATAATATAGGCTTGGCGACCTTGATCAATCTCATCCCGAATAAAATCGTAGGCCCGTTCACGATGTTCCGGCGAGACAACACGCGTCCGAATAGGTGTGCGTCCCGGTGGCATTTCATCTAAAACGGTTAAATCTAAATCAGCGTAAACGGTTAAAGCGAGTGTACGCGGAATAGGCGTTGCCGTCATGACCAAAACATGTGGATTGCTACCCTTGCCCCGTAAACTACCCCGCTCGTTGACGCCGAAGCGATGTTGCTCATCAATCACAGCCAGCGCTAAATTGGCAAATTCCAGTTTGTCCTGAATGAGTGCGTGGGTCCCAATCACTATTTGAATGGAGCCGTCGGCTAAACCTTCATAAATTTCGTTACGTTCAGCAGTTGGTGTCGCGCCCGTCAATAAGCGAATCGGCACAAATTGATCAGGCATACACTTACTAATCAATTCCACAATGCCTTGATAGTGTTGTTCAGCCAAAATACTGGTTGGAGCCATAATCGCCGCTTGATGTCCATTGGCCACGGCCATGCCTAATGCCATTGCCGCAACCACTGTCTTACCAGCCCCAACATCCCCTTGCAGGAGACGATTCATCGGCACATCGCGGGCCATATCGTGGCGGATAGCTTCCACGGCTTTGATTTGGGCCCCCGTTAGTTCATAGGGCAAGCCGTCGGCAAATGTTTCTAACCACGCATCTTCAACCTGAAGTGGAATCCCATTCACTGATTGCCATTCATGCCGTTTAGCCAGAACACCCAGTTGCATAACCAGCAAATCATCGAAGGCCAGCCGTTCTTGAGCATATTTGAGATAGTCTTGATTTTCAGGGAAATGCACTTGACGCAACGCCCAACTAAAGTCAACCAATTCCGTCCGCTCTAAAACAGACAACGGCACGTAGTCAGGTAATGAAATACCGAAGTCTTGCAGAGCTTGTTCAATCAGATTGCGGAGAACTTTATTGGATAACCCCTTGGTCAATCCATAAATCGGTACAATCGTTCCTTCCCAAATCGTGTTGGGCTGAATTTCCTCCCAATCAGGATTGGTCATCTGGGGTTTGCCTAAATACAACTCGGTAGTGCCATAGACGGCAATTTGCATGCCGGGGCGGAAATATTTCTTGAGATGATTTTGCCCGAAGAAAACCAGCGGGAATGTTCCGGTTTTGTCTTCAAGTACAACGCGCAAATAACGACGTTTATCCCGTGTGTAACGTTCGTCAAAACCTTCAATCGTACCGACTGCCGTAATCCGTTGCATAGGCGCAATTTTGCCAAGCGGTAAAACTTGAGTATAGTCATCGTAACGACGCGGAAAATTGAACAACAAATCCCCAATAGTAAATATACCGAGATTTTGCAGTTGTTCAGCGCGCCGTTTCCCGACACCTTTAAGTTCTTCAATCGGGGTTTCGAGACGTTGCCATTGCGCAAAAGCATCTTCGACACTGATATCCGGGCGTTTGGTGCGACGCGGTTTGGGATATGGTTCACGACGGTAATCAGGAATGACATCATCCATAAAATCAGGGACGATTTCAACAAATTCTAGTTCGTCCAAAACATCACTGTCGGTATCATCATCCCCATCATCGTCGTCATCATCTTGTCTGTTGCGCGTTGGTGCTGGCTTGGGCGAAGATTTGCTTGGCGATGGTGAACTGACCTTATTTTGATTGGCTGGTGCTGATTTTTCTGTGGTTGCCGCAGGTAAATTAGCCGTATCTGAATCGGTCCAGTCCACAACAAATTCAGGGTTGGGATCAACACGATTGGTAATACGACCCAACATATAACGGACAGTATTATAACGATCTTCTTTATTGTCCAACGTACTATAATGCGTCACCACTTTAGCCAGTTCTTCGACTAAACCGTGATGTTCATTGGTGCGTGCTTGTTGATGGGCTTCATGTGTCCAGTTATTGATATAAGATTCCAGACCGCCAATGACGGCCGTATTTTTGTAGCCCGTTTCTTGCTCTAACCGTAAAATTTTGACTAGTTTCTCTAGGGCTGAAGGCATAAATCTATCTTCTCTTCAATTCGCTAAGTTAATCACACAAATGTTCTAGTATTTTACCATGACCTACTAATTTCTAGACACGGTCACTAATTGCCAATGGCATTTTATATCGTATCGTCAGGGGCTAAAGCCACTTTATGTCCAAGCATAGTTAGGTCCGTGAATTTTAGGTAGTGGCAAAAGAGCTAAACCCTGTCTTATTCAAACTCCAATGGTTTTTCTAAAACAAGGATACCTAAAGCATCAGGTCCTAGCGTGGCGGCTAGCATTCCCCCGTATTGAATAATGGGGATATCGCCTATGGTCAACCCTAATAAGAGTTTATCCTGCAATTGCCGAATGGGTTTTAGGAGATCGGCGGTGTAACTTAGAATAGCTACTTGCTCAATATCTTCGAATTCACTACCAAACTCAGCCAAGCGATCAATGGCTTGATTGATGGTTTGCGTCTTCTCGACCACCAGCATGCGGCCATCTTCCATCCCTAAAAACGGTTTAATGCCTAACATGCTCCCCAAAATGGTGGGGGCCTGCCCCATTAAGCCACGATGTTGTAATGTTTCAAGCGACTCAACAAAAAACAACGTATAAATGCGTTCGGCGGCCAGTCGGGTTTCGCGCACAACATCATCAAAACTCAGTCCTGCTTGCACCAGTTTACCTGCAATTTCAACGAGCAAGCCAACTCCCACCGAAACTGTTTTGGCATCCAGCGGGACGATTTCACAACGTCCTAAAATCATTTGATGGGCAGTTTGCGCATTGCGCCATGCCGGATAAAGACTTGCCGCGCTATGAATTGACAAAATTTGCGTAATCCCTTGTCGACTCAGGCGTTCATAGGCTTCAAAAAATTCTTCCGGAGTGGGTGCAATAAGTTCTGGTAACTCATCGGCAGTCTGAAGCAAATGAATAATTTGTTCATTATCAATTTCCCGCCCCATCTCATAAGCTGTCTCACCAAACTTAATATACGCAGGCAGGACGGTAATGGGATATTGTTTTAGCACATTGGATTGCGCAAATAATGTGGCACGGTCAGTAACGATCCGAATATTAGACAATGTTGTCTACCTTTCCTTATTCCATGCCAATAACATATGGATAATGACTTTGACCCCCGGCAATGATTTCAAACTCAAGGTCTTCATAGGTTTCCGCTAATTTATCAACCAACTCTTGGGCATCAGATTCGGTGGCATCCATTCCATAATACAGCGTGATGAGCTCTAGATCATCAAGATCAGTGAGATCGAGCAGTTCTTTTACCACTGTTTCAATTTCATCGCCAGAAACTTTGAGTTTGCCATCTAGCAAGCCAATAACTTGTCCTTCACGCACACTTACACCTTCTAATTCAACGGTACGCGTGGCATGGGTCACTTCAGCAGTAATAATATCATCCTTGGCTTCGCGCATGGCTTCCGCAATATCATCCAAATCACCATCCGCTTCATAAGCAAATAGGGCACTGACACCTTGCGGGAAGGTACGGGTCGGGATGACCTTAATTTCATAATCCGTCGCTAATTTCGTCACCTGTTCAGCCGTAAGGATGATATTTTTGTTATTGGGTAACAGAATGATTTTCTTGGTATTGAGAGCCTGAATCGCGCCGAGCATTTCTTCGGTACTGGGATTATTGGTTTGGCCACCATTCACGACCCCTGCGACACCTAATTCTGCAAACACTTTCGCCATACCATGGCCTGCCGCGACTGCAATGACAGCAATTTGATCGGTTTCGATAGTCTTATACACGATGGGATCTTCGGTTTGGGTGCCCATCCGCATCGCCAGATATTCGTAATATTGTTCTTCCATATTTTCCACAACAACATCCGAAATGGGTGCCAGAGCCGCCGCAAATTGCAACGGTACTCCCGGATTAGGTACATGAACATGAACTTTCACCGCGATATCGGTGCCCACTACCACAACCGAGTCGCCCATTTCTTCCATCGTGGCTTTAATGGATGCGGCATCTAAATCTTTAGCTTTAAGGACAAACTGCACATCATAGATATTTTCGCCCGGATGCTCAATTTGTGGTCCTTCATCCATATCCGCAAATTCAGATTCAACCGAATGGATGGTTTCAACTTCAACTGTTTCACCACGTAAATAGCGTTGCATGCCTTCCAGAACATACAACAACCCAACGCCACCCGAATCAACAACACCTGCTTTTTTCAAGGTTGGCAAATGTTCAGGCGTGCGTTCAACCGAAGCCCAGCCACTTTCGACCATTTTATCGAGGATGAGAATAAGATCATCGGTTTTCTCAACTTCGGTTTCGACTGCTTCAGTGATTTCACGAATAACAGTTAAAATGGTGCCTTCGACGGGCCGTTGGACACCACGATAGGCTGTTTCGGTAGCTTCGCGCAAAGCGGTGGCTAAAAGGGCGACATCAAAAGTTTCAGCCTCATCTAAAGTTCGCGCAAAACCTAGCCATATCTGCGAAAGAATGGTTCCTGAATTGCCTCGCGAACCCATCATTGCGCCGTGGGCGATTTTACCGGCGACCTTGCTGGCACTGTTCGAAGTTTCCGCCAGGACCTCTTTATGCGCGTTTTCCATTGTCATACGCATATTGTCTCCGGTATCGCCATCGGGTACCGGAAACACATTCAGATCATTGACGTGTTGATAATTACTCTGCAACCAGTGTAAGCCAGCAGTTGCGAGGTTCTTCAGTTGTTGACCATCGCAGGTCACACATTTTTCTGTCATGCGTTAATTCCCAAAAAATCCTATTATCACAACAAAGACACGGCGCACCGTGTCCTCGACACATTCCTATAAAAAGTCAAAATCTAACTTACGCGAATACCTTGCACATGTACTTTTACACTGTTCACGGGCAATTCACAATGTTTTTCAATAGTATAGCGCACTACATCAATTAAGCTGGTAGCAACACTTGCAATGCGTATACCATATTCGAGGATAACATACAGGTCAATATCAATATTATCTTCATGAATTTCCACTTGAACCCCGCGATGTGGATCACGGGTCAAGGTTGCCGCTATCCCTGAGGCAAGACTTGGCGTTGACATCCCAACCACACCATACGTCTGTGTTACAGCGTGTGAAACGAGGGATGCAATCGCAGACGGTGAAACTTCAATCTTGCCTTGCAGATTTTCGCTTGTTGTCATTACTCTATCAAACTCCTATTTTGAAAAGGACTGCCCTTGCTTCTTGGCTTGCCTTATGCTAGGATTTTCCTTCGCACAATGATTCTATTTAACAGGGCAACTAATCTCATGGCTAAATGTGAATACTGTGGCAAACACACGCAATTTGGTCAGAACAATCCGTTCTCACAAAAGAAAACCAAGCGTATGTTTAAGCCCAATCTCCAAAAAACTAAAGTGATGGAAAATGGACAACTTGTGCGCCGGACACTTTGTACGCGTTGTATTAAGAACTTGTCAAAGCATCGTGTTCGCCGCCCAGACCGTGCCTAAGCATCATGCGTA
Source organism: Anaerolineae bacterium (assembly GCA_050303635.1). Taxonomy (GTDB): domain Bacteria; phylum Chloroflexota; class Anaerolineae; order Aggregatilineales; family J027; genus JAKEEQ01. The sequence continues at coordinate 1,415 of JBNLCD010000152.1, read as the reverse complement.
ATCAACTTGATTACTCAGAATGAGCCAGCCAATGACTGGCTCTTTTTGTTTTCCCAAACGGACTATCTAAGTTGATTGATATTTAAAGTGAGGCATACCTCGCCCTACAAATTATTTCCCCATTATTTTATCAAACCACTTAGGCTGTCCGTTGTTTTATTTTGCTAGGTTGTTAAAAGTGCTGAATGCAGGGTCTTTACACCCTCAACTGAACCGTTGGGTGCTTTGAAAATACTACTTCCTGCGATAAAAACATTGGCTCCGGCTCGCGCCGCAATGCCTATTGTGTTCTGATCAATACCACCATCCACCTCGATATCAACTGGGCGATCCCCCAGCATCGTGCGAATATGGCTAATTTTTGGTGTCACTTCAGTTAAGAATTTTTGACCACCAAAGCCCGGATTAACCGTCATAACCAAGACTGTGTCTACCAGGTGTAAAATCTCGCTGATAGCTACGGCAGGGGTATGTGGATTAATTGCGACGCCCGGCTTTACGCCCAAATCGCGCATATGTTGAAGCGTACGGTGTAAATGCGGACAAGTTTCCACATGCACAGACAACATATCCGCCCCGGCTTTTACAAAAGCTTCCAGATATTTTTCGGGTTCAACAATCATTAGATGTACGTCAAGCGGGACGTCTGTCACTCGCTTAATAGCCTCTACCACGAAAGGCCCCATCGAGATATTCGGCACAAATCGCCCATCCATGATATCAATATGAATCTGATCAATGCCAGCTTTTTCAACTGTCTGAATTTCTTCACCCAGACGCGTAAAATCAGCGGCCAAAACGGATGGTGCAATTTTTATGCTTGTCATATCTCACCAAAAATGAAAGTTCGTAAAATCAGTGGCAATATTTTAAATGCAAATTACAATTAAGTCGAGCGAACATTAATAATGAACAAATAAACTAGTCAATCTAAATGGCAGAGTACTGAGAGATGTGCTACACTCGCAATGTATAAAGAATTTCTGTATTCTAGCCACCACTCAAGCGAGGGCGTTTTATGAAGAGAGTTATTCATGTTGTAAAACAATATGATGTGGTGCTTAAACCGTTTTATCCCAATTTCAGAAAAACGGGATTTATTCTGGTCGGCGTCGCGATTGGGATGTTGTTGGCCTATATTCTTGCGCCAACACAATATAAAAACAACGCTGAACCCGCTCAAATGGATGATACCTATCGTGAACAATGGGTGAATGCCGCCGCGGTAGAATTCTCGCAGACGCGTGATGTTGAAGAACTTCAAAAGAAACTTATTTCAGTCGGTTATACATCCGATGATGTTAAAGCCCTCCAAGATAAACAAGGAGCGGCTAGCGCCCAATTATTGGCACCCGTTGTTACGGTTGCGGAACGCACCAATGGTCAAGCTGAAGATCAAGCGAAGACCTACAGTG
>JBNLCD010000151.1:0-10679 GCA_050303635.1 Anaerolineae bacterium | reverse complement strand
CATCGCAAGGAGTTACAGTTACCTTGCTGAGGGTTACAGAATTCGTTTAACCCTAGATTATACCTTTAACAAGCCTTTCAAGCCCTTGCTTTATCCCAAACTCACGTTCAATAAGCTTCATCAAAAAGCCTGCTGAAATCTCGTGGCAGGCTTTTATTTTATTCGGTCTCAATAATAGGTAAATTGTCGATATCCCCCGCATTGCGTAAGCGATTAGCTAGAATCCAGCCCGTTGAATTATCCGGTAACTGCACATATAACCACTCAGCATCCGCAGTCCGCCCGCGCACAAAAACGGATGTATTGTTACTAAACGTGCCGATACGCGGCAAATCTTGGGAGGGGGTTTCACGAATATTCACCAAACCATCCGCAACCCCAAACGGCATCCACGCGAATTGGCGTGGGTCATCCCGCAGGCCATACCATGTAATCAAATTAGCGGTCGCGGAGGCAATAAGTGACCAATCGGCACTAAACACCACTTGGGTATTCAGCGGAAATTGCCCCGCAGTTGCCCGTTCGTAAAACTATAAAAGCGCGCATCAAAACTTTCGCGCATGGTGATAAAACTACCGCTGTCCGGGCTCACCTCAATACGATCAACCTCACCCACCAGCCAGTGAGAAAACACCGGCACACCCGCCGACGATAGCCGCCAATAACGCCCTGTACCACGGTTACTAACCGTCAAAACGCGTTCTTCAGACTCAATCCACCGAATGATACTCACGCCGCTTCGATGATCGGGGAGCGTTGCCGTTATTTCACCGGATTCCGTATCCCAAAAACTGAGTGTTTCGTCGAGCCATGTGACCAAGTATTTACCATTCGGTGAAAAATTAGCGCCATCCAACTCAACCTCGAAGGTGTAATTAGGTTGGACAGTCGGCAAATTAAGATCATCAATTGCCCACAATTCAACCTCAGTCCCCCATAACAAAGCTAAACTTTGATTGGGTGAAATCAGCATATGATCCGCGGAAACATCCAAAATAGTGCGAATAATGCCGACGTCAGCATCCAGCATAATAAGTTGCCCATCTGGATTCAGAATGAGTAAGTTATTTTCCGCACTCAGAAAAACATAATCGAGGCTTGGCACACTGATGAGCGGGCTCGTAAACGGCAATTGATAGAGATGTAAATCACCCAAGACATCAACGGCTACTAACCGTTCATTACCGATAAAGTCTAAACTTAACAGCGGCACATCATGCGTCGATAATTGCCAGTGGGGGCTAAATGCTTCAACTTCATCTTCAAGGATGACCGATGTGGTGCGATAAATATCAATCGCTGTATCTGAACTTAACGCCAAATATCGACCATTCGCAGACCACGCAAATTGGGAAATCCCCGCTTGATATTCTGACAAGCAAAAGCGTTTTTGGCCCGGACGTTGCCCGACTTGCGCCACATTCCAAACACACAACGTGCCATCAAAACTCGCGCTCAAAAAAGCACTCCCATCGGGACTAAAATTCATTTCGGCAATCGAGGCTGAATGACCATCGAGGAGCGTTAAAGGTCGCAGATTATTCACATCATCGGCTTGAATAGCCCGCGCTGTGCCTGAAGTTTGCGCATGAACCAATGTTGAGGTGGCGAATAAGCTGACAATAATCAGAATACCAAGCCAAGGTCGCTTGTGCATATGTTTTCCCGTCTCACATCCATTAACTTGGGCACATTATAACTTAATCGCAGGTATGCAAGATGAGGCGGAGGAAAAAAGTTGATTAAAAAACACCTTCGCCGAAAATTATCAACGAAGGTGTCAGTATTTCTAAATTAGATTAAGGTCCGCAAATTTTAGTGACCTTCAACCTCATAAGATTGACCTGCAAAGGCTGGCGGACGTGCCCGGCCAATAAAGCCCGCAAGCACAACAACCGTGGCCACATAGGGTAACAACGCCACCAATTGGTGCGGCAGGTTGATGCCCAAAAATTGCAATTGGGTTTGGAGTGCAATCAAGAACCCAAAGAACAACGCACCTAACATTGCGCCGACGGGGTCCCATTTCCCAAAGATCATCACCGCAAGTGAAATAAAGCCTTTACCTGCTGTCATACCGCGTTCAAACACACCCGCATCGTCCAGACTCAGATAAGCTCCGGCTAAACCAGCCAACATCCCGCTGATAAACAGATTGGTGTATTGCATACGATACACGTTAATCCCGACAGTATCCGCCGCGCGTGGATTTTCACCCAATGAACGGGTCCGCAAACCCCAAACCGTGCGATAGATGCCAAAAGCTGAAATCATCACCACAAAGAAAGTGAGATAAGTAATCAAGCTTTTATCAAAAATAACGCGGCCATATTCATAAAGTGGATCGCTTTTTTCCCACGGGTTATTGATGAGTGGTTGGATGGTGCCACGCGTGGAAGCAGTGCGGTCATAATAATAACCGGTCACACCCAAAGCCAAAATATTAATCACAACCCCGCTGATAATATGGTCAACTTTATATTGAATACAGAGCACGGCATGGAATAAACCCATCAGACCGCCACCTAAAACGCCAGCAATGACGGAAGCAATGAGGCGGACATTGTCTTGGGCAAAAATAGTGGAGCCGTTAGCAATATCATCGGCACTGAGCGTTACATTCGCCATATAGCCCACAAATGCGCCGACCAACATCATGCCTTCAATACCAATATTAACGATCGCGGAGCGCTCGCTATAAATCCCGCTATTTGCGCCTAAAATGATAGGAATCGCTTGTCGAATTGTTGTATTAGTGAGAGCCACGATTACAGAGGTCGTAATCGTTAGACCAAGAATGTCCCATTCCATAAGATTCTTTTATCCTAATGATTGCTTGGTGCTGAAACACGCACCCGATAGAGATAACGAATAATTTGCGGAGCGGCCACAAAAATCAAAATCAAGGCCTGAATAACGAGGATAAGCTCAGTCTCAACCCCGGTCCCTTGCATACGGGTTGTCCCTTGATCCATCGCGCCAAACCAGAACGCGGAAATTATCGTGCCGATGGGGTGGTTAGCGGCCAACAATGAAACGGTAATGCCATCAAACCCGGCGGCTAAACTTTGATTAGCTTCATAATAGCCATTCACGCCCAGTGTTTGAATACCGCCTGCAATACCAGCCAGAGCACCCGATATTGCCATGGTCGTAATCGTGAGGCGTTTCACATGGACACCCGCATATTCAGCCGCATCAGGATTTTCACCTGCCATTTTCAACTCAAACCCAAATGTCGTACGGTTCAAGATCAGCATCATCAATAGCGCCGCTGTAATTGCAATAAAAATACCAATATTGAGATCATCCACCGAACCGGGTACGATATAGGTAATGGGTAATTTTGCTGATTCTAGGACAGGCTGAGTCCGCGAAATGGCCCCGCTATTGGGATCAGCCAGTGGCCCCGGCGGGATCTTACCATCCGCACTCCCCAAAGAAATCATCCATTCGGCAATCCGACTGGCAATAAAGTTAAACATGATTGTGGTAATCACTTCATGTGCTTCGGTATAAGCTTTGAGTGCACCCGGAATTGCGCCCCAGATACTCCCCGCCACAAACGCCGCCGCCATCGCCAACAAAATATGAAAGAGCGGTGCAACCCCTAAATCTGTAGCACCGACCCACGCCGCCGCAACTGAACCCATAATCAATTGACCTTGCGCCCCGATATTGAGCAGGCCTGCTTTCATCGCAATCCCAAAGGCTAAAGCCGAAAGCAAAAGCGGGGTCATCTTGAGAATGGTACCGACTAAACCACGCGGTTCAAGGAGTGAGCCTTCAACCAAACCTTCATAAGCCGCTACCGGATCACGACCCGCCAGCCAAATCAAAATCGCCCCAACAACGAGTGCTGTAAAAATAGCAAGTGCGGGTGTGATAACCGGTCGCAATATATTACCGATAACAGAAAGCACGCTCATACGTGGCGCACCATTTTGTTTGCTTGAGGAAGTATTTGCTGTTATTTCAGCCATAAAAACCCTTTAAGAATAGTTAGAAAAGGATAATTTTATTGAGCATTATAGCAAAGTCTAACGCAGGGCATAGGCTTTAACAACTATTCGCTCTAAATTATTCTATTCAGCCAATCATCCCCACCACAGCCAGTTGGCGCTGATGCGCAATATCAAAGAATTCGACCAATTCCTCATAATAATGCAGGAGATAGTCGAGCGCTTCAGCACCATCACGAACCCAAATTGACGGATAAATCATTTTGGTTTCCATATCGGCGGGGTTATAGTGTGCCATTAAATCATCAAGAGGAATAGCTTGGAAACCTTCCCAAATATCTTCTACATCATCGGGGTCAAAGACAAAAGGCGGATCGACATCATCATCTTCAGCCGGAATTTCCAAATAAGCACCGCCACAAATCACATTGCCGGGTGGTGGATAAACGCCATCTGCCGCACCCGTCAATAGATAATGAATGCCATGCCACGCTTTATCGAGGTAACACGTCGCCACACACTGCTCAATAATATTTGCAAGTTGACTAGGGTCTTCCAATACAGTCACTAAATCTTCGGTGGTAATGGCATAGTAATAACCACGTATCCCCATTATGGACACTCCTTGCAAGCGGGCGACTACGTCTGAACTTAAGTATAAACAGCCTCTGCGCCAGTGCAAGAATTTGTTATGCTAAATGGCAAACCTCATTTATTCCTACGCCTAAGGAGATAAGTTATGCCGATTGAACAAGGCCAGATTCGTCCGTTAGCATTAGCCATGATACAGCGTGGACGCGAATTCTTGGTGCAAGAATTTGTCCATGCCGAAACAGGCGCTTATTTTTATCGGCCATTAGGTGGCGGGATTGAATTTGGCGAGTATGGACACGATGCCTTGCAACGTGAAATCCGCGAAGAATTGAATGCCGAAATTGAATTTGTTCGCTATGAAACGATGCTCGAAAATATTTTTACTTATGCTGGACGCCAAGCACATGAAGTTGTTTTGGTTTATTCAACGCAATTTGCCGATAAAACGCTTTATGAAAAAGACCATCTCACCGTGATTGAAAATGACGAATTACCAGGCCAAGCGGTCTGGAAGACCTTAGATTTTTTCAAAGAAACGAACTTACCACTTTATCCAAATGGATTAAGAGAATGGCTTGAAACTTGGCTCTCATCTTGAAATCTGCCATCAACTAGCTATAATCCAGCGTAGATAGCGTATGTTAAGGAGATAGACGGTGCGAAATTCTCTTTTCCCACTCATGATCATTATTTTTCTAGGTTTACTGGCTGGTGCGGCTACAACATCCAGTGGTATGCCCTTACCTTTTTTAGAACAAGTCCGCAATCCTGAAGCTTCAACCGCCGTTGGAACCAGCAATCAATTTCAAACATTAGCATTATTGGTGGTGGTAATTTTAGGGTCCTTAGGCGGTATCACGACGGCCATCGCAGGTTTCTTCTATTTCACAAGCCGTCAAGTGAGTATTGTGAATACTATGGGCACAAACGAAAATGGTTTTGTTGATGGCGCGGATGATGCTGGTCCCGATCCATTTACACGGTTACTTCGTGAAAATCCCGTGATGACTGTTGCCGGATTGGCCTTAGTTGGCGGTGCGTTGTTATTCATCATTGCCTTGTTCTCAGGTATTCTCTTCTAGAATTTAGAATTCAAATTCAACAATTCACATAAAAAAGCCACTTCTGATACGGTGGCTTTTTTGTTTATGCCCAAGATTAGCTTCTTATGGCTGTTTCTATCGTGAAACCTAATTTTGCTATACTGCGTAATAGATGCGAAACACCTAGCACGCTTTATTCAGGTCAGTGAGCCACATTGCCTCAGTTAGGAGAGAAATATAGAGTCATGGATCGACGAATTGTGCGGACACGACGGTTGTTAACTGACGCATTGCTGGAACTCACCAATGAGAAGCCCTATGAAACCATCACCATTCGGGATATTACTGACCGGGCTGATATTGGCTATGCAACCTTCTTCCGGCATTATGCGGGTAAAGATGAGCTGATGCTGGAGATTTTCACCAAACTCGTCGCGGAACTGGAATCCACATCTGAGAGCCATCAAGCGGATTATTTTCAACAAGAAGGTTTCCATTTTTTTCAGCATGTTGATGACAACAGCGCAGTCTATCAGAGTATTTTAGATAGCTTACAATTTACGCGGATATTGCAAAAACACCTCATCGGCATTGTAGAAAAACACCTAACTGACCATGCATCCGATATTCCTGATCCGGCTATTCCCCATGATGTAGCCGCTCAGCATGTCGTAGCCTCATTATTAGGATTAACGGATTGGTGGTTGCGCCAGAATAAACCCTATTCAGTTGAAGAAATGGCGCATTTCTATGAACGCCTCATTATCCATGCAACATGGCATGTGATGAATGCTAGCAACCCAATTATCCTGCCGTGGGAATGAAAGTCAGTCCCATTTAATAGTATTTGTAATCCGCCCAATGCGCATTGGGATAAACCCGCTTCGGGTCATCAATATCAACTTTGAGAGATAAAGGTTGCCCGGCTTGAATTTGACCAAGCATCCCTACATCCACCAACCATGAAACATTGGTTGAATAGGGTTTGCTGTCGGGCGCATTAACTTCAATATGCAAACGCACCAAGGCTAAACCGCGCGAATCGTGCAAAATCTCAGTTTTCATAACACTGATGACCCGTCCACCGGCCATGATTGCTTTTTTGAAGCGTGCTTCATATTCTTCTTTTCTTTTGAGGTGGCCCATCGTGATATTAGTGTTCCAGCGACGGAATGTATATGAAATGCCGAAACCAATAGTCCCAAATAATAACAACACGATGATGATCGGAATGAGTGTATCCATGCACTGAAATCCTTATCATGATTAGTTTTGATTCTATAGTAGCCTAAATAGACTTGATGCGCTGTTCCACTCAAGAGGGATATTTTTAAGCAGTTTACGTATGAATTTTGATTTTGGTTAGCGATGTTTAAATCGGCAGTACCTTATCCCCAATCATTATTAGCCACGTTAATTTTTGATAAGAAAAATTGGTGTTAGGATTTTTGAATAAACTTGTGATACAATTGTCGCATCTGTCAAATTAGAAAAGGAGGTGGTCATAAATGTTAGGTCATATGGGAGGTTCCCAGAACTAGCAGTACACCTCATTTGAGTGTTGTCGTCAAGTTTCGGGAACACTCCCCAGACTGTATGCCCCGACCCAAAAGTTGTCGGGGCATTTTTTCTGTCCAATCACCTAAAATTCGCTATAATAGACTTAGGTTTTTTATGAAATTTTCGGCATTTGCTGATTTGGCCCGCACGCGGCGATCCATTCGTCGTTATGAAGATCGTCCAGTGCCAGCCGATTTAATTCGTGAAATTTTGACGGTTGCCCAATGGTCACCTTCCGCTCATAATCGTCAACCTTGGCGGTTTGTGGTTATTGAAACACCGCGTGTCAAAGAAGAATTGGCCCGTCAGATGGGGGCGCAACTGCGTCAAGACCTCCAAAAAGATCATGTGCCGACGGATGTGATTGACCAAGATGTCAACCGTTCGTATGAGCGTATGACTAGTGCGCCAGTGTTAGTGTGCGTGTGTATGTCTATGTTAGACATGGATACCTATTCAGATGCACGGCGCAATGAAAATGAAACGATTATGGCCGTCCAAAGTACAGCGATGGCCGGGCAAACATTATTACTGGGGGTTCATGCGGCAGGCTTAAGTGCGTGCTGGTTATGCGCGCCCCTTTTTTGCCCAGAAATTGTTAGGAATGTGTTAGATTTGCCTAAAGATTGGCAAGCTCAGGGTTTGATTACTATCGGATATCCTGCTCAAACGCGTGAGCGGACCCGACATCCATTGGATACACAGCTATTATGGCGTTAACTGAAACATTAGCAGAGACATGGCACAATAAGAAGATTGCCGCCTTGGCTGGTGGGGTCGGTGGTGCAAAATTTGCACATGGCCTTGCCCAAATTCTTCCCCCGAACCAACTTACAGTCATCGTTAATACTGGGGATGATTTTAAGCACCTTGGTTTGCATATTTCGCCCGATTTAGATACCGTTATGTATACACTGACTGATCATGCAAATCCAGCAACAGGCTGGGGGATTCGTGATGAATCATGGCACATGGCCAGTATGTTAAAATTTTATGGCGAAGACATATGGTTCAATCTGGGTGATCGTGATTTAGCGACCCATTTGCTCCGCACTCAGAAGCTCGCGCAAGGGGAAACCCTGACCGCAATTACCCAACAATTAAGTCAAGCATTGGGGATTAAACAGAGCATTTTGCCAGCTAGCAACGACCCCATTGCCACCATTGTGGAGACCAAAGAATTAGGCCAGCTTGGTTTCCAAGAGTATTTCGTCAAACATCGCTGGCAACCAACGGTAACGGCTCTCGACTATCAAGGGCAAACACAAGCTCAGATAACACCTGAAGTTTCATCAGCACTTGAACAGGCTGATTTAATTGTCATTTGTCCTTCTAATCCGCTCTTATCAATTGCACCCATTTTGGCCGTGCAAGCAATCCGAGAGGCCTTAGAAGCAAGAACGGTCCCATCCTTATTGATTAGCCCGCTTATTGGTGGCAAAGCCGTTAAGGGACCGACCGACAAATTGATGCAGGAATTGGGATTAGATAATTCACAGGTTGGCATTGCCGAATTCTACAACGGTTTGATTGATATTCTCGTTATAGATGAAGGGGACCATGCTGAAGCTGAGGCGGTCCAATCGGCATACCCCAATTTAGCAATTTATGAAACACCAACGCTGATGCAAACATACGAAGATCGGTATGCGCTTGCCATCAGAACACTCAATTGGTTAGGAAAGGTAAAAACGTGATTACATGGGCCATTGTTCCGGTAAAACCACTTATTCGAGCCAAAAGTCGTCTGGCCGACATCTTAACACCCAAAGAACGCGCAAATTTATCGTTAAAGATGTTGACACGCAATCTTAAAATCTTGAAAACTTGTACGCCCATCACGAATACATTGGTTATTAGCCGTGACACCCAAGTTTTAGCCTTAGCACGTAGCCTAGGTGTGCATACCGTCCAAGAAAGTGGTCATCCTGAACTCAATGATGCCTTAGCGCGTGCATCTCAACTCTTATTGAGCTGGGGTGTTGAAGCCACAATTGTTTTACCCGCCGATTTGCCACTTTTAGACTCACAAGAAATTGCGCATATGGTTGGCTTAGGGCATTTTTCGGGCTCAGTTGTGATTGCGCCCGATGATGAAGGCGACGGCACCAATGCCTTGTTATTACATCCCCCCAATATTATCGAATATACGTATGGCACAGGTAGTTACGAACGCCATACCCAAGCCGCCCGCGAAGCGGGTGCCATTCTTCACATTTATGAAACTGATCGCATGAAATTAGATATTGATACGCCGGATGACTTGGTATACTACCAGATGATGGCGGCCAAACTCGGTGAAGAAATCATCGATTTTAATGGTTCTTATCAAGAAAATATGGGCGATGGAGAACAAGTCCACCTTATTGATCAAGTCACGTAACGCGAAGGAGAAAATAAACTTATGGCAGAACGCGTTGCTTTATATTTACAGGATGCACATGAAATTCAAGATGGCATCGAATTTGTTAAGTATGCTGAAAATAAAGGTTTTGAAGCAGTTTGGCAGGCTGAAAGTCGTTTAGTGCGGGATGCTATTGTCCCGATGGCGGCTTTTGCGGCCCACACCAGTCGCATTAAGATTGGTTCAGGTGTAATTAATAACTGGACACGGAATGTTTCATTAACCGCCGCAACTTTCCTCACCTTAGACGATTTAGCACCAGACCGCGCCATCTTAGGCATTGGAGCATGGTGGGATCCCCTCGCCGCCAATGTTGGTATCGAACGCCGTAAGCCACTTCTCGCCATGCGTGAATATGTCACCGTTTTACGTGAATTATTGGCCTTGAAACGGGTCACATTCCACGGTGAATTTGTGAATGTCGATGGCATCGAGCTTGATGTCGTTCACGGTCGTAAAGAACCGCGCAATGTCCCAATTTATATCGGCGCAACGGGTCCGAAGATGTTGACCCTCTCCGGCGAAATTGCTGATGGCGTACTCATGAATTATCTGGTTTCACCGCAATATAATGTGGGTGCGCTGGAACAAATCGAAAAAGGTGCCAAATTAGCGGGACGTTCCATTGATGAAATTGATCGTCCGCAATTGGTGGTTTGCTCGGTTGATCATGACCGCAAGAAAGCACTCGATGGGGCGCGTAAGTTGGTGACGCAATATCTTGGTCAACAACCCCATATCATGAAAGCCAGCGGCGTGAGTTCTGAATTGTTAGATGAAATTCATCAGGTGTTGTCATGGCCCGCCTCTGAAGAAGAAATTGAAAAAGCAATGACGCTCGTCCCGGATGATGTCGTCCAATTAATTACAGCGAGTGGTACTCCCGATGAAGTTCGCGCCAAAGTCCGCGAATACACATCTGCCGGTTGTACTTGTCCGGTGCTCTATCCGTTAGGCCATGATGTGAAGTTGATGATCGACACCTTTTCGGATGGATATTCCAACTAAATCCACCAAGTTTTCGCGATAAAAAAGGACGGGCTGAAGAAAATTCCTCAGCCCGTTTTTATTGTCGCTTATCCTATAAGAAAAGACTTTTCTAAGCTTTTGAAAAAG
>JBNLCD010000150.1:0-10686 GCA_050303635.1 Anaerolineae bacterium | reverse complement strand
ACTCTATAAATCCTTGCGGGCAAAATAAGCTACCGCCGAACTGATGGTAACAAAAGACAAACCACCGAAGACAGCCATGATTTTGAGTTGATTGCTGGTTTCATATTCGCCACGCAACGTCGCCGCGAGATTATCTATAATGTCGATAGGCGAGAGAAATTCGAGTTGGAAAATGGCCAATAAGCCGCTCGATACATACCAGACCACCCACACCACGACCAAAGCAACAAGCGTGCGGTTGAAAATCGTGCTGAAACCAATCGAAAGACTCGTCAGCAAGACAATCAAAATGCCGACATCCACCACACCCCACGCAATGCCACTCCGCGTCAAATCATTTTCCGCATTTTGCGAAATCAAAATGGTTGTGATTAAGGCAACAAAACCATAAATGCCCAGCATAGCGGCCAAGCGGGCACCGAATTTTGCCAGAATATAGTGATAGCGGGTCACGGCTTTGCTCAGGATACTGTCCGCGACCACGCCCGCTTCCGCAGAAACCGCGCCACTACACACAATGATAATAAACGTGCTCCACAGCAACGGGAAAACTCCCAGCACGCCCGCAACAGCCTCCGAAGCTGGGATAAACTCATTCGCCGCCGTCGGAACGGTGATCAAGAGTTGGGCGGCCATCAGTAAGAGCCAAATCCGCACCACCCACGAGCGCGTCAGGCTCAGTATGTCCATTTGAAATAGCGCGCGAAACGGTGCCCAGTTGGATAATGCGGGAGAAACCATGTGAACGCTCCTCTTCTAGCAAGTGTATAAAAGCATCGACCATATCATCTTTGAGGGAACGCAGGCCGAGTAAGGTTAAATTTAGGGAATTAAGGGTTTGGAGAATGGGTAAAATTTGTGCATTCAAATCGGCTGATGAATCAGAAAATGTCAGGCGAATTGTGTTGAAATTGCGCGACCATTGCCAACCGTTGGTAGTCAGATAATTGGTAAAAACTTCAATATCGCCTTCCAATTCCAATTCGAGTGAATTTGTCGCGCGGAATTTGCGCATATCTTCGATGGGGCCATTAAAAATCAGCTTGCCATCACTCATAATTCCGATATGGTCACAAACTTTTTCGAGATCGCTCAAATCATGCGACGAGACCAAAATCGTCTTTTGTAAACCGAGTTCGCGAATGAGTTGAATGGTATATTTACGACCTTCGGGGTCAAGCCCAGCCGTGGGCTCGTCCCAAATCAGCAAATCAGGGTCATTCATGAGCGAGGCCGCAATTCCTAAGCGCGTTGTCATCCCGGTGGAGAGACTTTTGATTTTCTGCGAAGATGCACCTAATAAATCTACCGCCCGCAATAGCGCTGCTAAACGTGGTTTACGAATTTCAGCCGACAAACCAAAGAGTTTACCCACAAAATCCAAATAGGTGACCGGATTCATATCGCGCGGAAATTGCGGATTGGTTGGTAAAAAGCCAATCCGTTGGCGCAAATGGGTGGCGTTAGGTGTCATCAGTTCATTGAAAATATGGACCGTGCCCGCCGAGGGTAAATGTAAGCCCAACAGCAACCGAATCGTTGTTGTTTTACCAGCGCCATTGGGTCCCACCAACCCAAAAGTTGCGCCTGCGGGAACTTGGAGATTGGCCCCGTTGAGCGCAATATGCGAGTTGTTATAGATTTTGGTCAAGTTCTGTGTTTCGATTACATGCATGTTCACCGCCTTATAGTTACCCATACCATATAGATTGCTAGTTATTAGCCTACTAAAACTTTAGATGAGACGGCAGTGTCGCATGTCATTAATTTACTGATAAATCAAATGACGCGCGTCATATTTAGCTTGATAAGCGCACCAAGCATTGCTTGAAAAACGGATTCTCGTTACGACGAGCTAAGCGTTGGGGATATTTATGGAATGCTTTCTGCATTTTGTTGAGGTCCAATATTATCCCCAGATGATAGACTTGGTGAAGTAAATCCGTGCGCTGGTTATCGTCATCCGTATAAGATGTAAGAACGATATCCAAGATATCCCAGCCATAATAAAAAGCGATAATCGCTAAATCCCACGCGGCAGGCAAAATACACGCATCTCCAAAATCAATCAGGCCGCTCAATTGATCATCGCTCACGTAAATATGATCGCCGTGTAAATCGCTATGACAGATCACGGGCTGACCCTGATTCGCCATTTCTATCAGTTGTGGCACAAGCGCTTCGAGCTGGGGTACCTCGTCTGGGAAAATCTGACTGACGACATGCTTTTCAAGTGTTGAGCCATCGAGTGGCCAGAGTGGATATTCATCCCACCGTTCGCAAGCACCGGCTTGCGCAGTTTTTTCTGTGCCGGAAAATTGATTGTTATTCACCTGAACCCAACCCCAACCACCATGCGTTGGTAAGGCATGATAGGTCGCCAGTAATTTGCCGAGTTGCATGGCAATGTCTGGTGGAAAATATTCATAGCCAATTGTCTCACCCTCAATATGACGGGTAATCGCCCAGTCAAAAGGGATATCCGCCAGTGGATAAGTTTGGGAGTGTGCAATCGGCTCCGGCACCAATTGACCATCGGAAAACAATGGTTCCAAAATGGCCATTTCGACAGGATACGTCACGGGTTTCTTCGAATCGAGTGGCATGGCGCGGACAATTAATCTGTCGGTCTGGTGCACGGCCAACCATGCAAGGCTCGTAACTCCTGCGCCTGTTGATTCAATATGCCAATCGGCTTGACGATAGATTGTATTCACCACATGACGAATCGTATTTTCATTTAGTTCAGTGTATGTATTTTTCATAGATTTTTCTCCCTCTCTTGCCCAGTTTACATGTTCGGTGTTGTTTAGCCAATTCAGCATCACCATCTCCGAGAAATTTTTGGCGGGAAAGTTGGAAAGTTGTAGAATCAAAATAGGATTTAACTTGGTATTCCCTTGTTTTACCAAGGAGTTAACGGTTTATGGGAATTCTGTTTAAAAATGGCACAATTATCACCGCGAGTGATATTTATAAGGCCGATATTTTGGTGGAAAATGAAGTCATTGCGCTGATTGGAAATAATCTTCCGCCTGAAGGACACGCAGTGGTTGATTGTGCGGGTAAACTTTTAATGCCAGGTGGGATTGATGTGCATACCCATCTTGAATTGCCCTTTGGCGGCACGGTCAGTAATGATGATTTTGTGACAGGACATCGGGCGGCGGCGTTTGGTGGCACCACTTCACATATTGATTTTGCGATTCAACGCACTGATGAAACTTTAGCCGATGGTCTCGCCAAATGGCATAAGAAAGCTGAAAAAGCCTCGATTGATTATAGCTTTCATATGACGATCACTGATTTAAACGATGATATTTTAGCTGAAATACCATCGATGCTGGATGAGGGTATCACCACACTAAAATTGTTCACCGCCTATAAAGATGTCTATATGGTGGATGATGATACCCTATTTAAAGTGATGCAAATTGCGGCAGAACATGGCATGTTGGTCATGATTCATGCGGAAAATGGTCCGATTGAGGCTCTCCTTCGTCCCCAACTCATAGCTGAAGGCAAACTTGCCCCTAAATATCATGCTGATTCGCGTCCACCTGAAATTGAAGGCGAAGCCACTAATCGCGTCGTGGTGATGGCAGGCATGACGGATTGTCCGCTCTATGTGGTGCACATGACCTGTGAGGAATCTATTCAGGCTTTGCAACGGGGACGTGCGCTCGGTTATCCGGTGATGGGTGAAACCTGTACCCAATATCTTTTCCTCACGGTGGAAGAACATTTAGCCGCGCCGGGCTTTGAAGGTGCTAAATATGTATGTTCCCCGCCCATTCGCACGGAATATGATCAGGCAGTTTTGTGGGAGGCTTTGTATGATGGCACTTTACAAGTCGTGAGCACAGATCACTGTGATTTCTGGTATGAAGGTGGGGTCGGACCGTGGCAAGAGTGGGCCAAAAATCATCCAAATGGCGATTGGGCAGACTATGAAGCACAAGACCCAACCTATCGTCGTCCCGGTAAAGAATTGGGCAAAGATAATTTCGCCCAAATTCCGAACGGGTTGCCGGGTATTGAAGATCGGATGATTGTCGATTGGCATCATGGTGTGAATGAAGGGCGCATGACCCCCGAACGTTTTGTGGAACTACATTGCACTAATCCCGCCAAAATTTTTGGTATGTATCCGCAGAAAGGCTCGCTCACTATTGGCGCAGATGCCGATATTTTGGTTTGGGACCCGGACAAAGAGCATGTTGTTGGCGTTGAAACCAGTCATATGCATGTCGATTACAATGTCTATGAAGGTATGCAAGTACGCGGCATGCCTGTACAGGTCTATTTACGCGGCAAAAAGATTGTTGATGGTGAGCAGTGGCTAGGTGAAGAGGGTAGCGGGCAATATATTCGCCGCGATCCATATGCTCCCATCCTCTAGAAAAATATTTGCTACATAATTTAATATTCCGGCATAAATACGGGAGATGAAATTTGTCTCTCGTATTTTTTAGTCGTTAGTGGGCCACTAGCTGAGATTGCACATTAAGCCATTGCACAGATTGCTCGAAATTATGAAAGGCACGGCCTGTAAAACTTGGGTGCTTATCAGAAAGCAGATTGAGAAAACCTGTAATTAACGTACCAATAATTGTGTTTGACACCACAACCGCATAGGCACCATATAAGCCTGCTGGAGGATTCTCGGCGAGCTCTAAACTTCGGGTTCGGGCATAGGAATTCAACAAAATATTGCCATGTGACATATCATAAATTGCTAAAAAAGGTTGGGCCGTATCCCAAGTTTCACGCGTTGTTCTGACTTCTTTAACAAACTGATCAACAGATTGACGAGTTGTATCATTGAGACTAAAAACCACAATATGATTGTTGTGAATCCACTTTAACGTCATATATTTACCTTAAATATGTAGCAAAGACTACAGATGGTTCGCTTAAAAAGAAGCATAACAATATTTGTAGCGAGAAGATACTGGTCAGTCTGCCAGTTTTTACTTAATTTAAAGTTCCATATTTGAACGGAATCTGGTAAAAATCCTTTAATATGCACCGATTCTTGGTATATTTAACCAGTTACGGATGAAATTATTCTGATACATTTCTGATGGACAAAGCCGATATGAGTTTCGCAAAATGCTTGATTGATGCTATTCTGAGGTTTTGACAATTAATACGGTCTTGCATTGAGGTTTAGATAATCTATGCGTATTCTCATTAGTTATGCTCCCACTGAGACAACAACACTTGCCTATGAAATAAAAGATACGCTCGGCAAAATGAACGACATCAGTTGCGCGTTAGTAACCGAACAATCATCATCCACGCTGAATAAGTTAATGCCGCTTATGGATGGTGTAATTATATTAATTTCGCCAGCAGTGCATCAGTTTTCGGAGAATGAGGATGATTTGCTGGTGCCGCTGAATCTGATCCATCTAGCCCTCGAGCAAGACAAATTTATTATTCCCATTTTGGCGGAACAAACGTATCGCCCGATAACTCTCGCGATGTTTGACACCTTTGATTTTACCCAAAATATTGACATAAACAGGCAACGTTTTATTGATTATCTGACGACATTAGCCAAAGCTAATGACAATGGGCAAGCGCTAAATAATATCCCTTTTCCTTATCCACCTATCGCTGAAATTTTGCCGCCACCATTTGAGTTTCAACTGATTCCAGCCGGTGAAGTGACCTTAACTGAATTGGGTGGGTACTTAAAAGAAGCTGAGACTTTTGAAGTTGAGCGTTTTGCCATCAGTAAATATCCGATAACAAATGCGCAATTTGCTCAATTCAAGCCCTTCGACTACGCGCCGGACGAAGCAGATCATCCGGTGGTCAATGTTTCATGGTTTGATGCCGCTGAATTTTGTTATTGGCTGAGCAAGCGTGTCCATCAAAAAGTTACGCTTCCCACCGAACAACAATGGCAACGCGCGGCACAAGGTGATACCGACTGGCTTTATCCGTGGGGAAATGAGGCAGATAGTACGCGTTGTAATGTACAAGAAAGTGGTATACAGTCGCTCTCCACAGTTACCCAATATCCAGCTGGGGAATCTCCTTTTGGCGTGATGGATATGAGCGGCAATGTTTGGGAATGGTGTTCAACCGAATGGCGCACGGGTAGTGATGCGGTGAAGAAAACATCCAATTTGCGTATTTTACGCGGCGGCTCTGGGGCCAATCCAATCGAATACGCGAAAATCACCTACCGTGAGCGACATGAACCGACTATGCGCGCCGATAATCGTGGCTTTCGGATTATCCAGATTTTAGAAGACTAGAGAATATGATCTCTGAACCAGAGATTTAGCCTTCAACAGATGCGGCGTTAATTTGCCACCGCACGCGCAAAATGGAGCTTTTGGCGGCACTATCCGGACGTACCGCATATAAATCGGCAATCCGACCAACGGGTCCTTGGGCGGTCGGTACTACAAACCACGCAATTTCATCATTTACCACCAATAACGGGACTTGGTCACGATAATAGTGCGGCACTTTTAGATTGGTGAATGTGTCCGATAGTTTTTGCGATTTTCCATCCAGACCAAATGGCCGGAAACGGTCACCAGATTGACGAGTCCGCAAAACAAGATTGGCATCTTCAGGAATAGCCAGTGTACATTCCAAGGGATCAGCCGGATGTAAATCTTTGGATAGCCCCTCAACCACCCAATAAGTGATGAGGCGTTGGGTTGGATTAATATAGCCCTGCCCGTCCATATCGATATTGATTTCTTGCCCCGGACGTAATGAAGGTAAATGCGGTGGGTAAAATGGCGCACCACCATAGCTTAACATCGCGTCATCATAACCAATATCGAGAAATAGCCCATCCGATAAATCGAGGTGACTGTTCGTACTACCCTGTAAAATCATTTCACGAACGGCTTCGGTCTGGTCAAAGGAAATATCACGGGTGGCCGGCGAGAGTTCAAACACCGCCTTACGAATTAAACCCCGTTGAATGGCCAGAGGTTGGGTGCGAAAACTATCGCGATCAATATAAACAACTTCGCCGCCTTCTTCTTCGTCAGGCGTGGGTTCGGTTTCATCCCATTCTAACAACCATGCCGCCACACTCTCTAATTGACTATTCAAAACTTCCACTTCAGCTTGCACAACATCGGCCAAGCGACCTAGTGTTTGATCAATATTGGAATTTAATTGACGTAAACGCGGCAAAATATCATGGCGTAAGTTATTACGAAAACGGGTCAAATCATCATTGGAAGCATCTTCACGTGGGACAATACCCACTGCATCAGCATAGGGCTTAATCATGGTCCGCGGCGTATCAATCAACGGGCGAATTAATTCAAAATCTTCCGGTAAATATTCGTATTCTTCATCCAGTTCAAAATCAAGGAGATGATATTCGCTCAACGGTGAAACAGGCAACATCCCGCGTAAACCTTGTAACCCAGAGCCTCGAATTAAATGCATGAGAACTGTTTCGGCTTGGTCATCATGATTATGGCCAACCGCAATATAAGCGGCATCCACTTTATCAGCAACTTCAAGCAAAAATGAATAGCGTGCTTGGCGCGCGGCTTCTTCTATATTGAGATTATATTCATCAATATAGCGCTGGACATCGACTGTGGCGCGGGTCACCGGAACTTCCCAGTGCTGGGCGAGTTGTTCCACATAATCAGCATCCGCCGCCCCATGCAAGCCGCGCAAATTATGATCGAGCGTGGCGACATGCAATTCTAGCCCAAGCTCTTGACGCAAACTCAGCAAGGCATGGAGCAAAACTTGGGAATCGATACCGCCTGATACACCCACGACCAACCGTTCGCCGCGCCGCAATTGATGACGCTCCCAAAAATAAGTAATTTTCTCAAGTAACGCACTCACATCGCTCATAATCATTATCCCCTTGCCAACCCACTAGACTTAGCCCTATTTTTACCGATAAATCGCTATTCATGCAATTCGCACGATAAATTTGCTATCGAGAACAATCATCCTGTGATAAAATTCACGTAATGATTCACCACTCGCCAATGAAAATATATTAGGAAAACTGTATGTCTGGTCTTGCCACCACTACCAAAACTATTATTTTAATTGAAGACGAACCCTCAATTAGTGATTTATTGAATCATATTTTGGATGTTCCCCAATTTTCTATCATTGCGTGTGATACCGGTGATAAGGGACTCACAGCGGTGGTGAACCTAAAGCCAGATTTAGTCGTATTAGATTTGATGCTCCCCGGCGTAAGTGGCTGGGAAATCTATGATTACATGCGCCAAGATGATAACCTCAAAGATATTCCCATTATTATTATGACGGTTATCTCGCACGTTGATCCCATCCGGATTCGCGAAGTACGGCGCAATCCTATTTCTGATTTCATCTCAAAACCGTTTGATATGAAACGGTTCCGGATGAGTGTCCAAGATATGCTTAAAGTTAAAATTTGGGAGTAAATTCTGACCTAATGTCCTCATTTGCTGGTGAATCAAACTCAACAAATTCGCAAATTATTCCAGTGGATACCGAACATCTCGGTATCCGTTTATTTGTACCCATCGTGACCGTTGCTAGTCTAGTTGGTGGTTATATTCTGGGTGCGGCTGTTTTAAATCTCGTCTTACCCAATGCGTCGGGCATTTGTTTAGGCATCCCAATGGCCCTGATTTTTACGGCAGTGATCTTGCAAATCGTTGAAAAAATCGTGAAACCACGCTGGCACAGTGGCCGCCATATTGTGCTTGATGATCAACTCGCGCTAGTTGATACTCGTCGCGGCAAAAATAAGTCGCTGGTTTTCAACTGGACAAAATCTACAGATGTTGTTGCATGGTATTTTGAAGTTCACACCAAGCGCAAGAGTCGGGTTCCCCAAGGCTGGTACTGCACAAGTCTTCGTCTAGTTCAAGAAGATACCACGGCGATTATCTATACATTTATGAGTCCCGAAGATGCGCGTGAAATGGCAGGTTTTAGCAGGCATTTTACACTATTAGAACGGCAAAAATCAGGCGGACTAAGCCAAGCTAATCTTAATAAGACAGATAAGCAACAAAAACGACAAGCATCGGGCAGACTAAGCCAAGCCAGTCTCAATAAGACGGATTTTCAACTTTCTGCCCAACAAAGACGCTTGCGCAACTATGAAAATGAACGCTGGGAAGATGGCGCAGAAGTCGCGAGTGAAGATTTCTTGCGGATCATTGCCACCGTGTTTTCCCATGCTATTGCTGAAGATTAATTTTGTCGCAATATAAGATTAATCTAAGAAGCAACCAATACGGTAAGATTAAGAATTGATAAATCGTCCAAAAATCGTAAGTACATGAAACAGGCACTGAGTAACCCTTATGCAAAATCTATTACGTGTTCTCAACCGACTTTTTCATCGCAGTTCATCAACATCTGCGACAAGCGCACCGGATCAGGTGGAGCGAGTCAAATTATTGATGAATTGTCTTGAAAAAACATTAGATAACGAGGCTGACTGTCGCGAATTTGATGCGCAGATGGATTGTATCGCCGAGGCTTTGGCCAATGGCGGCTCTGCATCAGACGTGATTACGCCCGAATTTGAAGCGCATCTTATGCACAGCTATGATTGCCAAGAAGAATTTAATGCCCTTCTGGCGATTTTAAAAGCTGAAGAAGCCGGTGAACTCGAAAACCTATAGCACTCAACGCCTGACCTAGCCTATAAAATTAACACACACAAGAGAGTAACAAGTATGCAAAAAGAAAAAGTCATCATCATTGGTTCTGGCCCTGCCGGGTTAACCGCCGCCCTCTATACCGCACGCGCCAAGCTAGACCCCATCGTATTTGTGGGCGATTTGCTGGGTGGTCAAGTTTCCTTAACCCATGAAATCGAAAACTACCCCGGTTTCCCGGAAGCTTTGAGCGGGGCCGAATTGGTTGAGCGGATGCGGGCCCAAGCCGAACGTTTTGGCGCACGCTATGAATATGCCATGATCTCTGACGTTGACTTTAGCCAACGCCCGTACAAAGTTGTCGACAATAACGGCGCTGAATATTACACCGATAGTGTGATTATCACCTCCGGTGCTTCTCCCCGTAAATTGCAAATTCCGGGTGAAGAAGAATTTACCGGACTCGGCGTCAGCTATTGCGGGACGTGTGACGGCTTCTTCTTCCGGGGTAAGGATGTGGTAGTTATCGGTGGTGGCGATAGTGCCATTGAAGAAGGCATCTTCTTGACTCGCTTCGCCAACAAGGTCGAAGTTATCCACCGTCGCGAAGAATTGCGCGCGGGTACTCACCTCCAAGAACGGGCATTCAACAACGAAAAGATGAGTTTCATCTGGAATACCGTTGTTGAAGAAGTTGTCGGTGAAGGCAATGTTAAGAAGGTGATCTTGAAGGATGTGAATACGGGCGAAACCCGCGAACATCAAACCGATGGTGTATTCATCTTCATTGGTCACGACCCGAACAACAGCGTCTTCACGGGCAAAGTTGACATGGACGACGAAGGCTACATCATCACCGATAAGTTCATGCAAACGAATATCCCCGGTGTCTTCGCCGCGGGTGAAATCCAAGACCCGATTTATCGCCAAGTGGCGACTTCCGTCGGGCAAGGGACTTCCGCCGCCATGATGACTGAACGTTGGCTGGGTGAGCACGAAGAAGAACTTGAAACGCACCAAGCTCCCGCGTAAGTTAGCGTATAATCTAGCAAAAATG
>JBNLCD010000149.1:0-10694 GCA_050303635.1 Anaerolineae bacterium | reverse complement strand
GCGAATTAGATTTAGAAGCGCTTATCGCGATGCCCCATGAGTTAGCCTACAAAGAATTATTGAAAATAAAAGGTATTGGCCACTGGACAGCATCCGTCGTCTTGGCACGCGCACTCGGCCATTATACCTATATCCCGCATAATGATGTGGCCTTGCAAGCGGCGGTTAATCGCTATTTTTATGGCGGTGAAGGTCGCGTTAGCACAGATGCTTTACGCAAAACATTCGAGGCCTATGGTGAGTATGCTGGATTGGTTGGGCATTATACCCTCATGCGCTGGGTACTGGATAATTACTAGATGGCAAATTTTCAACTTATGGGAATAGAAAGACGTCACCTTTTTTTGCAAAGAGGTGACGCCCAAAAACTCTTAAAGTTGAGTGAAATCTTGCCGGCTACATGCCTGAAATATTGTCATCCAGCCAATCGGTGAGCCATTCAAAAGCTTCTTCTTGAGAAGTAACTTCACCTATTGCTTGGGCTTCATGAATTGCGCTGAGCATTTCACCAATCATTGGACCGGGGGCAAGCTTAAACTGTTGTTGAATATCGTTGCCGTCAATCACGGGTGTAAAGGTGACAAGTTCTTCCGGTTCAAGAAAATAACCTTCCAGCAACAGTTGAATCATATCCGTATAAGCTATCCACGCATCTTGATCGAGAATTGATTCGGCTTTGCCCAGATAATCAGCCATCGCCAATAAGCAAATATCAACTCCGATAACATCCGTATCTCGCCAAAAACGATATTCAGCCCGTTTACTGACCTTACCAGCGGTGTGTAAATGATGTGGTCGCATATGATGGCCCACAATGGTTGTGAGAATCTTAGCTTCGTCATTACTCAAGCGTAAACGTTCCGCCCACTCTTCCGCAATATCCCGACCTACCAATTCATGTTGATAATTATGAATACGACCATCATCTCCGACGGTCATAGTTGCGGGTTTGCCAATATCATGCGCCAGCGCGGCTAAGATGAGTAATGCGCGATGGGGCCGTTTATTGGGACCCGTTTTAGCCAGATGTTCTTGCAAATTTGGGCGAATTTTACTTAAAGACAAGGCGATCATGCCCATACTCAAATTTGAAGCGGTATTATCGGTTCGCTCCGGACTAATTGTCGTGATAATTTTATCAAGATGATCGATCACTTTAAGCGTATGTCGCCATCCATCAAAACGGTGGGGTGGTGATTGTTCCAAGCCTTTGAGATCGTTGAGTTCTGGCAAGAGTGCAGACAACAGACCCAGCAAATCCAATGTCATTAGAGCACCCGACACCCCCCTGACATTCAGGAGTTTAAAGAATTCATCACGGACGCGTTCCGGTGAGGTTTCCGTAAATTTCACCCCATCTTCTTTAATAGCCTTAACCGTAGCGGGTGTGAGTTTCATTTTATGTGTCACGCTCTGGCGGATAGCGCGCAATGCCCGTACCGGATCTTGGGCAATCGATTGATCATGACAGGCTTGAATGAATTTTTGTTCAAGTGCGGTGAGACCATTCAGTGGATCAATCACATGTGTCAAGTCATTCATATTCACGGCAATGGCGTTGATGGTGAAATCGCGATCATTCAAATCATCTGCCAAGGTTTCACCACGAAAACGGGCGACATCGACAATCCATGTTTCGCCATCATATTCAATGAAAGCGCGTCCGACACCCCGTTCGTCATCCATCGGGTAATAATCGCCGTCAAATAAATTCGCAATATGGCGGGCAATTGGTCGCCCATCTTCCGGTGTGGTGAAATCCAGATCATGTACTGCGCGATGTAAATAGACATCGCGGACAGTACCCCCCACTAAATACAAATCGGTATAGGTCAGTTTTTCAGCAAGTTCTTCGATAATGGCAGGCCAATAGAGAGGCCGCTGAGGTTGAATGGGCTGAAGTGTTGTCATCATAAGATTTCTTATTTGCCCCGTTCTTTTTTATAAGCTTCATAAGCAGGTGCATCAATGACCGCAATAAAGGGTAAATTGCGAAATTCTTCATCCAAATCAAGGCCATAGCCAAATACAAATTTATCAGGAATGGTGAAACCCAAAAATTTGACTGGAATATCAACTTCACGTCGATCAGGTTTATTGAGCAAACAACACACATTGAGGCTCGCTGGACCACGGGCTTCGAGCTGGTGGAGAATATAGCTCAAGGTATTGCCGCTATCGATAATATCTTCCACAATCAGGACATGTTTATCCCGAATATTCTGGCTGAGATCCATCAAAATGCGGACATCCCCGGTACTTTCCCGCGCACCAACTCCGTAACTGGTGATACTCATGAAATCAATGCTGTGGGGAATAGATACCGAACGCATCAAATCGGTTAGAAAGAGAACTCCACCCTTAAGAATACAGACCAACAGAAGATCACCTTTACCGCGATAAGCATCTGAAACTTCACGGCCAAGGTCTTGGATGCGTTGTTGCAATGTGGCGTGATCAAAGAGAATTTCTGAAGCAGGTGGCGCATCTTCAAAATCGGCATGAGTTAACAATTGTGACATGTTTTTCCCTTTAGAATGTCTGCTAATGAGTTTATTCCTGTAATGTACTTACACTGGTAAAAAAGAACCCTCTTTAGCTGGGATGCCCAAGAGGGTAGGTTTTCATGAAAATAACACAGAATTTTGCTTTAGTGCAAAAATGATCCTGTGCTAAATTGATCATTAAGACGCGGCTGATATTCACGTGCAATGGTAATAGTCAGCGCCTGTACCCAATCATGGACCATCGTTTGCAACGCTTCGGTCAGGCTAATATCTTTTTGCAATTGCGAAGCCGTATCACGTGATTTACGCAATAGATTGACCAAAAGCACCATTTCTTCATCGGTGATGCTAATGCCCTGACTTTGGATACCGTCAATCACATCATTCACTTCAAGAAGATGATAGCTGGCCATTTTGTCCGCCGGAAAGATTTGCGTGACATCGGCTTTATAGAGATCTTGGACGGCCTTCACCACCTGATGCCGCACATCAAAATGATTCTCACGCAAAATCAGAATTCGTTGTTGAATATCATCTGAAATCTCATACAGCAAAAGAAGTGGCGGTGGATCGAGCGCAATTTGCTCCTCAATGAATTTCATCAAGGGAGCCGCCGTGCCTTCCGTCAAACAATAATCGTAGAGATTGAGTGCTTCCTCACGTAATTGCCGGAGGTACAATAGGTTTTGCAGATTGAAATCTGTATCCATAACTTATCTCGAATTTTCTCTTTTTATTGTTTCAAGGCGAAATTAATTCGCCAGCTTCGGGCAAAGATGCAAGAGATATTCCCATGTATAAATGCCAGCATGGTGGCCATCGTCCCACGTAAATTGCAAAGCGTAACTGCCCAGAATTTGGACATCTTCAACTTTATAGGAACGGGCTGGTGTCAAACTAATGAGATTTTCGGGCGCATTGGCCATGCCCATATTATGATGTCCGCCGCGACATTCGGCACACGGACAGGCTTCGCGCAGTTCACTTAATGGATATTCACAATGGTCATCATTGGACCAATCAATCACCAGATGCCCTGTTTCACGATTGACCGTGATATTGGTCGGCATGACTTGGTTGGGTTCCATTAAGCTGTGCTCCGTTTCTTAGCATCACTAATCCATGCTTCAATTTTTTCGAGTGAGACCCGTGCCACTTGATCTTTAATGGTTGTGGCATCTGCTTTGGCTAAATCAGCAAAGGTCGCAATGCCCATTTCTTGTAAAGTTTCGGCTGTTTTGGCCCCAATTCCGTTAATTTGAGTTAAATCGTCGGGTGCGCTTGGCGTGGCAGATTCTTTAACTTTGGGTTCGGGCTTGGGCTTAGCCTCGGCTTTAGGTTTGGTTTCAGTCTTAGGTTTGCTCGCTCCATTCGCCGAGGATTTGGGGGCGTCATTCTTTTCCAAACCTTCGAAGGCGCTGGGCGGCAACGTAATTTCTTGCACGTCGGCCGAATCGTCTGCTTTTTTCGGTTGAGCCTTCACGGCTGATGTTGTCGCGGATGTCGTGGCTTCTTCTTCACGCTTCTTTAGCCAGCGGCCAAGAATAACACTGGCCCCAAGTCCTACGACAAACATTGTTGAGTTCTTGATAAATTTAAACATGTTGCACCTGAATTTCTAGCTATCATGACCGTCAAAGACGGCAAGCTGAGTATAGTTTAGGGCCAAAGAAAAAACAAGATAATTAAAACTTGGTCTTATCCATGCTAAGTTGTCGTGCAGTTTACTTAAAAACTCATTGTTCTACCAATAATTATACCCCAGAGGTGAGATGTGTAACCTCGTTAGGTGACTTTTTGCACCAATGGTGAGGTAAATTTCTGAGATTAAGTCAGAGCCATTGAATGTCACCCATTTTTACTCTCAGTAGAAGGAGGAGGGTCCTAATAATTAAGGATTTTTGATCTCTTGGTTTATAACTTTGTAATGGATTATATTTTATATAGTATTTTTATTTAGTAAAAGGTACCAATAAATGAAATTTACAACAATTCTAATATTAGTCGCAGTATTGATTATTCCATATACGTCCACAATATTGGCTCAAGATGTCTCAGAATGCGATATTGAAGCTATTCGGACAGATGCCATTGAGGCATTAGATTCTGCCGAAAGTTTAGACGAAATTCAAACCATCATCGACAATTTAAATACCACACTAGCTGAATGTGAAGCTAGCGATGATGAGGCAGACACCGTTGTTTCCGATGAAGATGAAGTTGAACGTGATGGTGAAACACGCGAAACTGCATTATTAATGGGGGAACCAGGTCTTATTGTAGATGGTCAAGGTAGTTTAGTGATTGAACGATTTGTCCGCGGCGCAGATTATCGACATGCCCGTCACCTAAGTTATCGCCGTCCCGATACTGGTAAAGAATGGTTGATCGTATGGGCCACATTTACCTGCGAAGTTTCATTATGTGATCCGATTGATGATCAAGCTTTCTTTTTAGTTGGCGACAATTCAGTAGTTTATGGCAATTTGGTATTGGCTAATGGCGGCCAGTTTGATGATCAATTAGTCGGTCAAACTTTAGAAGGAGGCAGTGTTTCTGGTTGGCTATGGTTCCAAGTAGAACAGGATGATAGCAATTTCTACTTACTTAATGACAGTGAAGACTCAAGCATTTTCTCACTAAGCAGTTTTGCGCCCGGTACACAAGTTGTTCGGGTAACATCCACTTCTTTGGTAAATTTACGATCTTGTGCCAATACTACCTGTGAAGTAGTGGGCCAAGCCTCACCTAATGAAGAACTCTTGGTTATTTCTGAAGAAGGTGATTGGTATAAAGTGAAGCTTTCTGGTGGCGAAGAAGCCTTCATCTTTAGTGGACTGGTTCAACTAGTACAATAAAGAATTTGTTAAACCCTGAAAATTCTTATCCCCTCTCTTAACTAGGAGAGGGGATATTTGTTGAAATATGCATCTTATACTTGTGGGGCACTCACGCTCACATTTCGTTGTGAACCACCCAATCCGTAAATCAACTCAACGGTTCCTTTTAAATAATTGACTTCATTCCAATAACCCACAAGCCCCGGCATAGCAAAACTAGCTAGCCAACAAGCGATGGGTAATTCGTTTTCATAGAAATCATCGTCTCTCAAATTGTTGGCAACATATTTCAGTTCCCAGTGTTTAGGCCAATATGCATGTTCTTGAAATACCGAAATAATGCCGTTGGTTGGGTTATGCGCCAAGAGTCCCGCATTATCGTTAAGATAGCGCCACATATCACCCCACTCAGGATAGACAAGTTTTAAAGGTTCATTGAGTTCGTAATCGGGTAAGGATAAATATTTGAGCGCTTGAAATTGATCATCGGAAATATCAGCGTCAAAATTGGCATTAAGCACCAGATTATATGTCTTACCCAAAGGACACTCCTTGTACAAATGACGGAATTCTTTGTTCGACAATGGAACGGATATATCCGCTCCCTACCAAAAATATGAATTGCAGATGATTTATTATGTAGGGAGAGCATACATGCTCTCCGCGTTAATCAGAAATTTATCTCCCCTGATTTCAGTTATTCTACCAATAATTATACCCCAGAGGTGAGATGTGTAACCTCGTTAGGTGACTTTCATCACTATGGCATTTGGGGTGTGTCGATTATGCTTATTGCAATTGAGTTGCAATAACAATTAGTGAGATTGTATACGCTTATGCCATTTTTAACCGAAGCCGATAAAGCCATTCGTGAAGCAGGTCGCATGACCCGCCAACGCCAAATTATTCTTGAAGTCTTAGATGACAGCAATGAACTCTTAGACGCCGAGAGTTTGTATCAGTTGGCCCGCGTCGAGGATGACAGCGTAAGTTTGGCCACGGTCTACCGCACACTCAATGTATTGGAAACGGCTGGGTTGGTCAAAGAACGTTATCTCACTAAAGATCATGAACGTAAATACTATGAAACCAAGGACAGTCCGTCCGAATATATTTTCACCTGTCGGAACTGTCATAAAACTATGCCTTTTCAAACCCCGCTGATTGATCAATTGGTCGAAAATCTTGAAGTTGATTTAGGAGCCGGGGCTTTGAGTGCATGTATTTGTGTGACGGGTTTGTGTCCAGATTGCCAAGCGGCAGAACAAGAATAAAGGAGATTTTTCGTTGACTCTCGATCAATTGCCCACTGGTCAACACGCAGTTGTAACTAAAGTACATGGAGCTGGCGCATTGCGCCGCCGTTTACTTGACATGGGTTTAGTGAACGGGGCAGAAGTGCGCATGTTGCGGACTGCGCCCTTAGGTGATCCTATCCAGTATCGTGTGCTGGGCTATCATTTGGCCTTGCGTAAATCTGAAGCACGTTTAATTGAAATTGATGTCCCTGTGGAGCAATAAATTCTGATGTCACATTGTCAGGTTGACCCCATGCCAGTCCTCCAACATAGTTCTGGGTTCACCGTGGCCTTAGCGGGCAATCCCAACGCGGGCAAAAGTACCATTTTTAATGCACTGACCGGTTCTCGTCAACATGTGGGCAATTGGCCCGGCAAAACGGTTGAAAAGAAGTCCGGTACGCTCAAACTTAATTCCCATGAAATTACGATTGTTGATTTACCGGGTACCTATAGCCTAAGCGCCTTTTCCGTCGAGGAAATTATTGCGCGCGATTTTATTGTCGAAGATAACCCCGGCGCAGTGGTGGCTGTGGTGGATGCGGCTAACTTAGAACGTAATTTGTATCTCGTGATGCAATTACTGGAAATGCAAATTCCGCTGATGTTGGCCCTCACCATGACTGATGTCGCTGAACGCCGTCAAATTCGGATTGATACTGCCCAACTCGAAAAACTATTGGGTGTGCCAATTGTAAGTATGGTTGGCACCAAAGATATCGGATTTGATGATCTTAAAAATTATTTACAACAATTCAGCGCTAAACCACGTTTACCCGAAAACCACCATTTGCTATTCGATGAAAATCTGGAGAATGCCCTGCATCAGCTCCAAACATTGATTACAGCAGACGAGCAATTGAGCACCTATCCTACCCGTTGGCTGGCCATTAAATTGTTAGAAGATGACCAAGCCCTCACTGCTAAAATCACACACAATCCTCAATTGCAGAGTGCTCTGGCTCAAATCGCCCAAGAACTTGAAGTTTCGACAGGCGAGGCCGCTGAAATCTTGATCGCTGATACTCGCTATACCCACATTGCTGAGATTACCCGTCAAGTGGTGCAACGTCCGGCTTTGGATGTCTTGCATCTCTCCGACCGGATTGATCAGTTATTGACCCATCGCGTGTGGGGCATTCCGATTTTCTTTTTGATGATGTGGCTGGTTTTCCAATTTACCGCCAATGTAAGTGCGCCCTATGTCGATTGGATCGATGGCGTCATTGCAGGTCCCATCACCAATCAAGCGACTGCTTTGTTGACATCGCTCAATCTCAAAGACACATGGGTGGCCGCGCTCGTCACGGATGGCATGATTGCCAGTGTGGGCGGTATTCTCGTTTTTATTCCTGTTCTGATGACACTTTTCCTCGCCATTGCTGTTCTTGAAGACTCGGGTTATATGGCACGGGCCGCCTTTTTGATGGACCGTTTCATGAGTCTTTTGGGTATGCATGGCAAGAGCTTTTTACCATTAATTGTAGGGTTTGGGTGTACGGTTCCTGCCATTTATGCAACGCGTACACTCGATAATGAACAAGACCGTAAAATTACCGCTTTTCTGACAACCTTTATGAGTTGTGGTGCGCGGTTACCGGTCTACGTGATTTTTGGGGCGGCATTCTTCGGCTCCCAATCTGGTAATTTGATTTTCGGCATGTATTTGTTGGGGATTTTTATCGCGGTCCTCACCAATTTATTGCTAACCAAGATTGTGTACAAAGAAAAACCCATTGCACCTTTTGTGATGGAATTGCCGCCCTATCGTGTACCTAGCCCCAAGAGTGTGTGGCTCAATATGTGGCAACGGACTGCCGCATTTATCCAAAAAGCGGGTACCACGATTTTGGCCGCTTCCGTGGCCATCTGGTTATTACTTGCTATTCCTGTCCAAAGCGGTGGATTTGCCGATGTCGAACCCAAAGATAGCGCTTATGGCAGTGTCAGTGAAGTGATGTCCCCGTTGTTTGCACCGGCTGGATTTGGCGAATGGCAAGCCAGCGGTTCGCTCATCTCCGGCATTGTCGCGAAAGAGGTGATTGTTTCATCCATGACTCAAGTTTATGTGGGTCCTGATGATGAAACCCAGACAGAAGTCGAAGAAACCCCAACTCTGGCTGAAGATGCCGAATTTGTTGTCACGAGTTTTGGTGAATCTACTATTCTGACCACCCAAGAATTTATCAATATCGCTCCACGGACGATTAATCTGCTACCTGGTGTGGAAATGGGTGAAGTTCAACTGATCAATCAAGATGCAGGTGCCCAAGATAACTCTGCGCTCGAAACTGAATTAAGAGACCATTTTTCACCTTTAGCCGCCGTCACCTTTTCCATCTTTGTTCTGCTCTACGTGCCCTGCATGACTTCCATTGGGGCGATGCGGCATGAATTTGGCACACGCTGGATGTGGATCCAAATTTTCTATACTTTTGGGGTCGCGTGGTTAACGGCTGTGATTGTCTATCAAGGCGGCATGTTACTCGGTTGGGGAGGCTAACCCATGTCACAACTTAGTGCGGTACTCGATGTTTTTGAAACAACCAAACGCCCGCTTTCCTTACGCGAAATTGCCGTTAAGTTAGACATGCCCCAATCTATGCTCGAAGCGATGATTGGCTTCTGGGTGCAAAAAGGCAAACTCCGTGAAGTCAATCGACCCACTGTTTGCAATACGTGTGGGAGTGCGTCGGGCTGTCCATTTGTGACAGACTTACCCAAACAATATGCCCTCGCGAAGAATATGCCCGTCGATGAGGTGAATGGCGCGGCTTGTACTATTCCGGGCTGTGGATGCAGTTAATCGCTTTGTTATGTTAAGAATATACAAAAGAGCCGCGGTGTGCCGTGGCTCTACTTTTTCTATGGTTAGAATTATACTTTCTAATCAAAGAAGCCTTTGAATGTATCCGGCAAATTATCCAAACCCAACGGCAAATCTTGGTCGGAAGGCATCGTTTCCCAGCGACTGACGGCAATTTCCGGTACGAACCAATCGCCGCGCGTAATATGCCACAAATCACGGAAGTACATGAAAATTGCACCCAACCCGATAAACGCAATCGGAGCTTGGAAAATCAGCTTCAATGTATTTAGCGATGAAGGCAAGGGTAAATTCGCGATCAAACTAAATGTCACGACACCTAAACCTAAAGCAATCCACCGATAACGCCCCACCGTAACAGGAATATAGAGCGGTGGATCATCTGGATTGTGAGTCTGACGATATTTATGCCAATAGCGCAAAACACGTCTCAACAAAAAGACCCCAATAATAAAACAAGTCACTGTACGCGAGACATACACCAGCACAAACCAGAAGCCCCCAATTAAGACCACATCGACCACCACAAAGAATAGAATCGCGGCAAGCGTCAATGAACTCAATGAAATTAGGGTGACGATCACAATCATCAGAATGCTAAAAAACAATAGACCAACGGCCAAGGGTACGCTCAAGATAAAGAGCATGGAACCCCATGCAAACGCCGAGACAAAAGTACGCTGGACGCGTTTACCCGGTTCAACCATCAGAATAGGCATAAACTGTTGAATAAACACACCGACAATCATCAATGAAACCATGTTTTGTAACGCGCTGACCACGTAGGAACGTATCACACTCCAAAAGGTGTCACTTTGTTCAACGCGGGTAATATCGGCTTGTTGTAAAGATTGGGTATAAGTTTGCGCGCCGTGTACAGAATTTCGTGGCAAGTTAACGCGTTGGGGGGCTTCATAATCTAAATTACCTTCAATAACGGCGTCATCGCCCACAATGAAGCCCGGATTTTCGAGGCTAATATCGTACGGCAAGAATCCAAAAGTTCTAAGCGGACTTTCTTCGCGACTATCGCCAACCGTTGCCGCGACATTGCCCTCCACGGTGCCGTTAATGTGCAATGTCTGACCTTGAAAATCAATGGTGCCTCCAATATCGCCATCAAGCAGAGTTTGATAGCATAAAACTAGGACATCACCGGGGAGAGTTACATCTTCATTGACTTCCACACTAATGGCAATTGCGGCTAAATCAACGCGTGGGG
>JBNLCD010000148.1:0-10739 GCA_050303635.1 Anaerolineae bacterium | reverse complement strand
AAAAACCTATACTTTCCTCAATAAGATAACCAGCAAACATATTGATTTTCTTCTCTGTGATCCTCGCTCATTATCCCCCATACTTGCCATTGAACTCGATGATAAATCGCATGAGCGAGAAGATTGACAAAAGCGAGACTTTTTTATAGACAAAGCCTTTTCCGATGCAGGTATGCCTTTGGTGCATATTAAAGCTCAGCGCGGTTACAATCGAGATGAGATCATTGCCACCCTTAGACCCCATTTATCGAAAAATACCGACACATAAAATGGCAAAACAATTATGGCTTTGCGGATTTACTAAATCTATAATTTAATCCAGTTGTGGTAATCATTAACTTACGGGAGGGTTGTATTATGAAAAATCATAGCAAAATAGCGTTAATCAAGTATTTGCTGGTTATCATCATTCTGACCGCCATTCTAGCACCTGCTTTATCAGCAACAGCGGCTGTCACCAATGGCAGTTTCGAAACCGGTGATTTAACCGGCTGGTCAACAGTTGAAAAGTCGTCGGCATCTGTCTTTGCTTGGGATGGTATATTTGGCCCAACCGATTGCCGTACGTGGCTTCCGTCAAATGGGCTCACCGATGGAAGTTTCGCCACGCTTATGACTACGAATGGACCCGGTACGGGCGAGCTTTATCAAGATTTTGTCGTGTCTGAGGATATACTTTCTCTAGACATAACGTATACCAACCTGCTGAATACTTGGAACTCATTCCAACGATTATTGGTCGCCATTGTTGATCCGGCTAGTCCGTCTACGCGCTATGTCACTATCCTTGAAGGCGTTGAAGGCGTAACCCCCTATTCGGCAGACAAACTTCATCTATCCGCAGATCTGAGTGCCTACAATGGCCAAACTGTGCGCTTGCTCATTTCTGTTGTTGCTAATGGATCTTGTTTAGCCACTGTCGTAGACAATGTTCAGTTCTCCATTCCCATATCTAATGATTACAGCAAGATTGAGCAAGTCCGCGTAACTGCGCCGGGTACCGCTCTGTATGACGATGCCGCCGGCGATGTTATCCGCGACGCATCTCACGCGGAAATTTGGGTTCCCAATGCAACCGCTGACAATCCATTCGAAGATGTTTATGATGTTGTAGCCAGCATGGATGTTGATGGTACGACGTGGGTTCAGATTTTTGTCGGGAACGCCAATGCAATGCCGTGGATTCCATTAAATGGGACGAGCGTGACGGTTATTACGCCCTAGGGTAAACACCGAATTTCTTTAGAAAAAGGCCTTCCAAGCATTTGTAAAAGCTTGACCAAAACTTTTAGAAAGGGCTTTATCTAAACGCATCTAAATTTATTGGGGTTACCTGTTGGGTAAAAACGGTAATTGCAATCTAAAACATAAACCTGCTCAGCATGTGTACTCAGCAGGTTTTTATTTTATAGATCGCATTTGTAAGAAATACAGATATAGTCTAGTCACTGTTCATGTCATCATGGCAAATCTAAAAAATTTGAATTTTGAAGGGTGAGGGATAATTATGACAATGGTCGAAAATACGCAAAAATTGAGCCCTATTTTGCAAAAATGGCTAAGCAAGGGGACGCGTCTTGATGTGCCTGATACGGCGTCAACCTACATCTGGCGCGAAGGTTCTGGACCACCCGTCGTTTGCTTACATGGCGTGCCGACCTCAGCCTATTTATATCGCAAAGTTTTGCCCGAACTTGCGAGTCTCGGTTTAGAAGGCATTGCGCTCGATTTTCCCGGACTAGGGTTTGCCGAACGACCTGCTGATTTTGACTATTCATGGACCGGTCTTTCGGCATGGACAGAAAAAGCAGTCAACGCCGCTGGCCTTGATAAATTTCATCTGGTTGTCCATGATTTAGGTGGCCCGGTGGGCTTTGATCTAGTGCGCCGTATCCCCGAACGAATTCTGTCGCTCACCGTGTTGGATACCTTGGTCAATGTTGCCACTTTCACCAAACCGTGGGTCATGCAACCCTTTACCGTGCCAATCTTAGGGCGATTGTGGGTGTTACAAATGAACTCGCCCATTATTTACCCGTTCTTTCGCTGGAAGGGAACCTTAGCAGGGCCGAGCTATCAAGAAATACGTGCCTACGGTACGCTGATCATGCTAGGTGATGGGGGGCACGCTTTCCAGAAAATTATGGGCGGCTTTGAAACAACCCAAGCCTTCGAAGATCGCATTATGCCCCCGCTACGTGAACGTCAATTCCCAGCGCAGATTATCTGGGGTAAGCAAGATACTGAATTGACGATGGCAACAAAGGGCGTTGACGTCAAAAAGGCACTGAATCTGCAAACGGAAATCCATCAAGTCGAGGGTAAACATTTTCTCCAAGAAAGCTCGCCTGTTGAGATTGCCGAGCGGATTGCGCTATTAGTCGCGACAGGCGAAGATATTTAAAAGCACAGATGATCTATCTGCCCTTAAGAATTGAAATGTGATCATTTTGGGGTTTTCAATTGCACAAAATGGTCTTCAGGTGTATGTTTGGTGCGGAATAATTTGCATGAAAGAATGGGCAATATGAGCCAAGAAATCTATCAACAAGCAATGGCTTTACTCGAAGCCGAACGTCACCAAGAAGCCTATGAATTGTTATTGACCATCCCTGATTATCCGCAGGCCAGATCCACGCTTGATGAATTATTGGCTGGTGGATTAATTCAACCTGTGCGCCCCGATATTCCGACTGCCGCGTTTATCGTTCCCAAAGACCGTCAAGCGCTGAAAAGAGCCACCTCCGAAATTTCCATAAGAAAGAAATTCGGCACAAGATTACTGGTTGTGCTGGTGCTGATCGTCTTATTGGGCGTTGTGGCGCTGATTGGTCTCGGTGTTTTAGGTCAATAACTTCACAACAATCTGATGTAAACGATGCGGGTCCAGAAATGCCTTGATGTGCCGGCCTCAAGTTGTGAACTGCCATTCAGTGTATACTTAAAGTGTTCTATCTGAAGAGGGAGTATACATGGATTCGCTGACATCTTTTGAACCCTTAACCGAGCGCGAGACAGAAGTCTTATATGCGATGGCGGATGGGTTGAGTAATCAAGAGATTTCCAACACACTTTTCATTGCACTGGCCACGGTGAAATGGTACAACTCGCAAATTTATAGCAAATTAGGCGTCAATAATCGGCAAGAGGCGGTTAAACAAGCCCGTTTGTTGGGATTGCTCGACACTGATAATCAAATTTTGCCTGATGTGCCGAACAACCTCTTTCAGCCAACCACCCCCTTTATCGGTCGCTACAAAGAGTTGAGCGAGCTTGATGCACTTTTACAAAATCCTGAAGTTCGTTTGATCACGATCCTCGCGCCCGGTGGGATGGGAAAAACACGACTTCTACTGCATATTGCTCAACATCAACTCCGTAAATTTCCAGACGGTGTTTTTTTGACGGAGTTAGCGCCGCTGACCACGGCTGAGGCTATTGCGCCTAACTTGGTCGAGGTTTTACAGCTAGATGGGTATGATAATGCGCTAAGCTCGACCGAAGTTCTGCAGAAGTATCTGGCAAATCGGTGTTTCCTGCTGGTCTTGGATAATTTTGAGCATTTGTTAGAGGGAGCCACCCTCATCAATGACATTTTACAAGCCGCTCCCCAAGTCAAAATACTTGTTTCTTCGCGGGAACGGCTTAATCTGCAAAGCGAGAATATTTTTGTTCTCAATGGTTTATCGACACCCCAATTAGATAGTGAAAATCCAATCGATTATGATGCCGTTCGTCTCTTTGTGGACGGAGCAAAACGCATTCGCCCTGACTATGAGGTGAATGATGCTGATTTGGCGCATGTGCTTGAAATTTGCACATTGGTGGGTGGCATGCCGCTGGGCATCGAACTCGCCGCGGGCTGGATGGACGTCTTGTCGCCTACCAAAATTGTGGAAGAACTCCGCAATGGTATTCATATTCTCGAAACCGATATGCGGGATATCCCCGAACGTCACCGCAGTATGCGCGCCACATTTGACCGAAGTTGGCAACGCCTCACGGAAGCAGAACAAGAAGCCATGATGCATCTGGCAATTTTTCGGGGCGGGTTTTCGCAAGATGCCGCAACCGAAGTCGTCCAAGCCAGCCTCTTGACATTACGGCGTTTGGTGAGTAAATCGTTACTCTTTATGGATGCACAGGGTCGGTATCATATTCATGAATTATTACGTCAGTATTGTGCCGAAAAGTTAAGTAACTCAGCGCAACAAAATCTTATACAAGACCAACATGCCCTGTATTATGCCGACTATTTGGAAGGAATGAGGGAAGGTTTTATAAACTATCATGCCGGTATTCATAAGCAAATAAACATCGAGTTAGATAATCTGATTATGGCTTGGAAGCATTTTGTAGCTAATGGAGACTTTATCTCCTTGAAGAAATGTATGCCATTTATGAATTATTTGGCAAGTTACAATAAAAATACATGGGCCGTCGATTTACTCCAATTAGTTATCGATCGCATCCAAGTATTGATGCAAGATAAGCCTGAACTACGACGTCTTTATATTTATTTTTCAGTTGAACGATCTGACTTTTTATCTTATGTCTCCGGCGATAAAGATAATAAAATTAAAGCACATTTTCAAGAAATGATTGATTTAGCTGAAGCCCACGGTTATGACGAAGAAATGGTGCGTGCTTGTTGTGCAATGGCGACACCTTTAGTCTGGACTAGCGAGTATTCTGAGAAAATCGAGGATTACCTCACTAAAGCATTGCGGGTATCTGAAGCCAATAATGATAAGGAATGGAAGATCTGGATTTTGGTTCTTCTCGCCAGTAATAGCTTTAATACTGGTGATAGAGAAACCGCGTGGCAATATCTTCAGCAAGTAGAAATCCTTAAAAAATCCTATCAACTAAATTACTTCTTCAATATATGGACTCAACTCATTCTGGTTGATGTTTATATTGAAGCCGAAAAATATGCTGAGGCTGAAGACATTTTGGATAGCGCCATTGAACGAGTCGAGCGCTCCGAGCATATCTATGCAATTTCAATGTGTCGTAATTATAAGGCGCAAATTGCCTTCAAGCGTAACGATATAAGTGAAGCCAAAAAGCAGATTGCGGCAATTATTCATTGGCATCGACTGCTGGCCCACGATTGGCAAATATTAGGGACTTTATGGGGCAATTATGTGGCGTGGTTCTTGATACAAGTGGGTGAAGATGAGCAAGCTGTGGAAGTTGCATCTTTTGTCTTACATCATCCCCATGCCGTGCAGTTACATCGGGATGGATCTGAAAAATCACTCGCAACACTTTATCGCCGCATGGATGAGAATGTTTTCAATGAGGCCTTTGAACGGGGTAAAGACATGAAGCTCGATGATGTTGTGACAAATGCGATAGCGTTCTTGACGACGGCCTAAACGAACCATGTTTTTGAATAGCTTGAAGATTATTTTAGGTTAAGAGACTATTTTATGGTTGAGAGTACATTTACACCCATTGAAACCTTAACTGAGCGTGAGACAGAAGTTTTGTATGCGATGGCCGATGGCTTGAGTAATCAGGAAATTTCTAATACGCTTTTCATTGCCCTTGCCACGGTGAAATGGTACAACTCGCAAATCTATAGCAAATTTGGGGTCAGTAATCGACAGGAAGCGGTTAAACAAGCACGTGTCTTGGGTCTGCTCGACGGCGATAGTCTGGATACACCCCATGTGCCCAACAATCTTTTTCAACCCACCACGCCGTTTATCGGTCGTTATAAAGAATTAGGTGAACTTAATCGTCTGTTAAATGATTCTGAAAGTCGCTTAATCACTGTATTGGCCCCCGGCGGGATGGGCAAAACGCGGCTTGTTTTGCATGTTGCCCATCAACAACTTGTTAATTTTCCCGATGGGGTGTTCTTTGTCAGCCTCGCCCCAATTACAACACCCGATGCGATTGCGCCAACGATGATCGATATTCTGGGACTGGATGGTTATGACAATTCTGTTGATCCCCAACAAGCCATTGCGACTTATCTACAGAACAAATCTATCCTCCTTGTCATGGACAATTTTGAACACTTGTTAGACGGGACCGCATGGCTTAACGATATTCTGCAAGTTGCCCCGCAAGTACAAATTCTTGTTTCCTCGCGGGAACGCCTCAATCTGCAAGGCGAACATATTTTTGTATTGTCCGGCATGACCGTACCTAGCCTGTATGCTGATGATAAGATTCAACATGATGCCATTCGCTTATTTGTGGATAGCGCCCAGCGGATTCGCGGTCATTATGAGTTAACTGAAGCCGACTTAGCGCCCGTGCTGGAGATTTGTGAGTTGGTTGAAGGCATGCCCCTCGGCATTGAATTAGCCGCGGGTTGGATGGATGTTTTATCGCCGGATAAAATTGTCCAAGAGCTTCGACAGAGCATCAATATTCTCGAAACAGATATCCGCGACATTCCTGAACGTCATCGCAGTATACGAGCCACGTTTGATCAATCTTGGCAAAGAATCACCACCGCTGAGCAATATTCGATGATGTGTCTGTCTATTTTTCGGGGAGGGATTTTATCAGAGGCCGCCGCTAATGTTGCGCAAGCGAATCTTCCGACCTTACGTCGTTTAGTCAATAAATCTTTGCTAACCGTTGATACCACCGGGCGTTATCAAATTCATGAATTGCTTCGCCAATATTGTGTTGAAAAATTGGATAAAGCAGGCAAGCGGGCCGATATCCTTGATCTCCACGCCGCTTATTATGCTGAGTACCTAGAAAAAACGAGAACAAAATATGCTGAATACGATGCCTCGATCCACAAAGAGATACATGCTGAAATCGACAATCTCGTCATGGCGTGGGAACATATTGTGGCTAATGAGGACTTTG
The DNA here is from genome assembly GCA_050303635.1 of Anaerolineae bacterium. GTDB lineage: Bacteria > Chloroflexota > Anaerolineae > Aggregatilineales > J027 > JAKEEQ01. The sequence goes on along the minus strand of JBNLCD010000148.1, from coordinate 3,893 downwards.
GGTTACTGCGGAAATTCACCGACTTAATCCAGTATTTGGCGAGATTTCATAGTTGTCAACTTGCCATTGACCTGGTGCAACAAGTAATTGATCTTATCCCACGCCCCATTGAAAATAATCACAATCTAACGCTCTTATATGCTCATCTAGCGATTGAGCGTTACGATTTATTGACGTTTACGGCGGGTGACAAAGACAATGCAATCAAGCAAGGCCTCCAAGAAATTATCGATCTCTTAGCACCATTTGGCTATACGAATGAGTTACTCCTCGCTTGCTGTAGAATGGCGAATCCGTTGATTTGGGATCAAGCATATTATCCGCAAATCCAGCAAAATCTAAAAAATGCCCTGCGGTTGACCGAAACTCACAATGATACACTATGGCAAATAATCCTTTCGGCTTTTATGGCCATTACTGAATTCAAGGCCAATGACTTAGATCAAGCCATGCACTATCTCGAACAGGTTGAGCTACTCAAACAGTCATATCCATTAAATAATCTCGTCAATTTATGGATACAACCAATCCTGACAAATATTTATATTGAGACCCAAAAATATCAAGAGGCTGAAGTGCTCCTCGACGAATGCCTTGTCATCGTCGAGCGGACTGAAGATATTTATGGAATTTCTCAGACACGTAAACAAATCGCCCAGATAGCCTTGGCGCAAAATGACTTGGCAGAAGCCAGGATTCAAATGGCGGCCATTCTCCGCTGGCATCAAGTTTTGGCGCGTGACTGGCAAATGCTTGGCGCTTTATGGGGAAATTATGTAGATTGGTATTTGATGCAAGTGGGTGAAGATGAGCGGGCGGTTGAAGTTTTATCGTTTGTGCTCCATCATCTCGATACCGTGCAATTATATCGAAATGGCGCGGAACTGTCTCTCGAAACTCTCTATGCCCGTATGGACAGCGATATTTTCGATGCCGCGAGCGTGGTAAACAGATGCAACTTAACCAAGTCGTGGCCGATGCCATGTCCTTTTTGACCACGTCATAACCGAATCATTATTCTGCAAAGTTAGACCGCTATATTTTGGATGAGATAAACAATTATGGTTGAGAGTGCATTCACGCCAATTGAGGCCTTAACCGAGCGCGAGACTGAAGTTTTATATGCAATGGCGGATGGCTTGAGTAATCAAGAAATTTCCAACACGCTATTCATTGCGCTAGCCACGGTGAAATGGTATAACTCGCAAATTTATAGCAAGCTCGGGGTGAGCAATCGCCAAGAAGCGGTTAAACAAGCGCGTGTTTTAGGTCTGTTAGACAGCGATAAACAAGATGCGCCCCATGTCCCCAACAATCTATTTCAGCCCACCACGCCGTTTATCGGTCGTTATAAAGAATTGGGTGAACTCGATACCCTGTTACAGAGTTCTGAAGTTCGGCTGATTACGGTATTGGCACCGGGCGGGATGGGGAAAACGCGCCTCATTTTGCATGTGGCGCAACAACAACTCACCAATTTCCCGGATGGCATATTCTTTGTCGAATTGGCCCCGGTTGTCACGGCTGAAGCGATTGTACCCGCCCTCATTGAAGTGTTACAACTTGAAGGCTATGACAACTCACTTAAATCTCGCGAAGCGATGCTTCATTATTTGCAACATCGCTGTTTATTGCTGGTGATGGATAACTTTGAGCATCTTTTGGATGGAGCCTCCATTATTAATGATATTCTGCAGGCGGCTCCGCAGGTCAAAGTGCTGGTTTCTTCACGTGAACGGCTTAATCTCCAAGGCGAAAATATCTATGTTTTGAATGGGATGTCAGCCCCATCGCTCACCAGTGTCAATCAAACTGAATATGATGCTGTGCGTTTATATGTGGACAGCACCAAACGCATCAGCGCCGACTATGATCTCCCTGCAGATGACCTGGCGCATATACTTGCTATTTGCGAACTTGTGGAAGGGATGCCGCTGGGGATTGAATTGGCCGCCGGTTGGATGGATATGTTGTCACCGGCCCAAATTGCGCAGGAACTCCGCACGGGCATCCATATTCTCGAAACTGATATGCGTGATATTCCCGAACGACATCGCAGTATGCACGCCACGTTTGACCATAGCTGGGAAAAACTGACTGACTCTGAACAATTGGCGATGATGAGTTTATCAATTTTTCGCGGAAGTTTTTCGCATGAAGCCGCCGCCACGGTTGCCCAAGCGAATCTCCTGACCCTGCGGCGTTTGGTCAATAAATCGTTGCTCTATATCGATGCACGAGGTCGCTACCATATTCATGAACTCCTGCGCCAATATTGTGAAGAGAAGCTTAGACAAACAGCCAAATATGAAGCGGTGTTAGATCAACATGCACATTATTATGCCGAATATTTGCAAAATACTCGCCTACGCTATGAACGTTACGATGCCATCATCCACAAAGAAATAAATATTGAACTGGACAATCTCATCATGGCTTGGGAGCGGATTCTGGTCAATAAAGATTTCGGTTTGTTGGGAAAGAGTATTTCGTTGTCGCACTATTTAGCTAGGTATCATCGCAATGAATTTGCAATTGATATTTTGCAACAAGCGATTGATATTGTGCAGACTGATATGGGCAATGATCCCGCACTCATCCGTCTGTATAGTCATCTAGCCATTGAACGGCTTGATTTACTATCTTATATACTCGGCGACAAAGATAATCGTATCAAAGGACAACTCCAAGAAATCTTCGATTTGTTGGAACCGCTGGGCTTTTCGGAAGAACTCGTTCAAGCCGCGCTAACCATCGGTAATCCCCTGATATGGGATCAGGCCTATTATGCACAAATTCGCGATAATCTCACCAAGTTATTGCAATTGAGCCAAGTCCAAAATGACGAAGAATGGCAAATCTGGATCTTAACTTTTTTGGCCAGCAATGAGTATAAAGTCGGCAATACAGAACAAGCCTGGGACTATTTTGAGCAAGCGAATGTGATTGAAGAATCCTATGAGCTTAATACATACTTCAATTTATGGACGCGGTTAATGATGGCTGATATGTATATTGAAGCCGAAAAATATCAAGAAGCAAAATCGATTATTGAAGAAGGTATTGAGGCGGTTGAGCGCACCGAAGATATTTACGGCATTTCTATGTGTCGTAATTATCAGGCCCAAATTGCCCTCAAACGTAATGATATTCAAGAGGTTAAAACTCAAATTGCGGCCATTATCCGCTGGCATCAAGCTATTGCCGCCGAATGGGAAAGTTTGGGCACCTTATGGGGCAACTATGTGGTCTGGTTTTTAATGCCGACGGGTGATGATGTGCGGGCCGTTGAGGTTTGTTCATTTGTGATGCATCATCCCGATGTTGTGCAAGTGCATGTCGAAGGATGTCAAGAATCACTGGACACCCTCTATCAGCGCATAGACGAAGATGTTTTCAACGCCGCTTTTGAACGGGGTAAGCGCTTGACGTTTAAGCAAGTTATGACCGATGCGCTGACGCGGTTAACCTCACCTGAACCCTAAATCAAAAGCGCCACGGCATGCCGTGGCGCGTCTTTTCGATTCATCTGTTAATCTGATAGAGACCTGTTTAGCTCCAGATTTCGACCACTGCGTCAATATAATTAAATCCCAGAGCACGGGCTACCGAAATACGATGGTGACCATCTTTGACGAAAAAGTCATCTCCGACTTGAATGAGTTCAACTGCAGGCAAATGGATATCGCGTAACATAGCGGTGGCGACTTTACACCAACGATATTTAGACTCCGCTTTCAAAGGTGAGAAATTGTAATCAAAATCTTGACTACGGCTGACTGTCCCATGAATATCTTCAATAGCCACCGTTTGTCCTCCGGCATAATAGCGATTATTGAAGCCATTGCCCACTATTTCTTCTAAGACCATAATTGGCTCGATTTTCCGCCCCA
>JBNLCD010000147.1:0-10772 GCA_050303635.1 Anaerolineae bacterium | reverse complement strand
AAGTTTAGAAATTATTGACAGCCTATTTTTCTAATTCACGCACACTCTGGGCAAAGGATTCAAGTTCCTCGCTAGCCCGATCAAGCGCCGCCGCATCAACCTTGAGGTCTTCGGCAAGTTTTTGGAGTTTCGTAATTTCAGTTTGAGCCCGTTTCAGCAAGTGTTCCGCTTTCGTAAAAGGGGTTTTGACTGGTCTATACGGTGCTGTGGGGTCTTTACTCTTAGGTTTACGCATTATTATCTCTCCTTGCAATACTGTTTTGCCTAGTTTCAGTATACTCCAGAACACAAATAACAGATAATTGATGATTGTCCGCATATCCTAAAATAAAAACCCGCCTAGATATTTGTTCTAAGCGGGTTCACTCTCAGACGAGCAGGGCTTTAGGATTAGAGACCTGCTTCTTGACGGAGGATATCTGCTTTATCAGTGCGTTCCCATGCTACATCGACATCTTCGCGGCCAAAGTGACCATAAGCGGCAACTTGGCGGAATTGAGCCTTACGCAATTCTAAATCGCGGATGATAGCGGCAGGACGTAAATCGAAGTGCTTTTGAATGAGTTCTTCAATTTGTTCATTCGGGATAGCGTTGGTACCAAATGTTTCAATGGCAATCGAGAGTGGTTGTGCAACACCAATTGCGTAGGAAACTTGGAGTTCGAAGCGTTCAGCCAGACCAGCGGCAACCACATTCTTGGCAATATAGCGGGTCATGTAGGAAGCAGAACGGTCAACCTTGGTACCATCTTTACCGGAGAAGGCTCCACCACCATGCCGGGCTACCCCACCATAGGTGTCGACAATAATCTTACGGCCAGTCAAACCGGCATCACCCATCGGACCACCTACAACGAAGCGACCAGTTGGGTTAACGAAAATCTTGGTTTCGTCGTCGAATAATTCAGCCGGAATAATGGGCTTAATAATCTTTTCAATGACGTCTTTGCGGATTTGCTCGCTGGAAACATCAGGGGCATGTTGGGTTGAAATCAAAACGGTATCAACCCGCTTGGGTTTACCGTAAGCGTATTCAACGGTGACTTGGCTCTTACCGTCAGGACGAAGATAAGCCAATGTGCCATCCCGACGAGCTTCGGTTAAGCGACGGGTCAATTTGTGCGCTAAGGAAATGGTCAGCGGCATTAATTCAGGGGTTTCATTACAGGCAAACCCAATCATCATCCCTTGGTCACCTGCACCAATGGCTTCGATTTGAGCATCGGTCATTTGACCTTCACGGGCTTCCAAAGCTTCGTCAACGCCTTGGGCAATATCCCGCGATTGTTCTTTTACAGCCACGATTACACCACAGGTATCCGCATCAAAACCAAATTTGCCACGAGTATAACCGATATCGGTCACAACTTTGCGGACAATGTCTTGAATATCAACATAAGTTGATGTGGTGATTTCACCAAAGACCAAGACCAAACCAGTGGTTACCGATGTTTCACACGCAACACGAGCGTTGGGATCATCGGTGAGGATGGCATCTAAAACCGCATCTGAAATTTGGTCACAGATCTTATCGGGGTGACCTTCCGTCACGGATTCCGATGTATAGAAGAATTGAGGTGAACTCATGAAAGTGGTATTGCTACCCATGTACTGCAGTCCTTTCGACTTTATGTCAGCTAATTGTGGGTTGAAATACTATCCCAGCTAACATTCTATGGTTAGTAAACATGGCTGAACAAGAAAAACCCTCTATCTAAGCATGCGAAGATAGAGGGCGTGTTTGCAGGATAACTAAAAGCCTCCTGATCACGCTCTCATCTTCCAGTTCCCGACGGAATTAGCACCATTGCTTGCTTGTGGCTAGCAGACAAGCTGGTTGCTGTGGTTTCATTGAGCCGTTCTCTCCACCACTCTGGATAAGATGCGTATCAGCCAATTTTCAATTGTATTCGGCGCGAATACTACCATAGTTTCGCGGGATATGTCAACGATAACCTAAGGAATTTTAGTCCAGTGTAGCCAGTGCTTCGATTAGACGATCAACCTCAGACTGAGTGTTGTAATGGGCTAAACCAATACGTACCATACCACCATCCGCATAACCTAACCGCTCCATAATTTCGACCGCGTAGTAATTGCCACTCCACACATAAATATCATGTTGGGCAAGATGTTCGGCAATTTGATCAGGATGGTAGCCATCCTTGCGCATAGCAACAGTCGGAACACGTTGGTCATATTTGACCGGATCGGTAATGCCGGCGATTGTAATTCCTTCAAGGGTTTGCAATTGTTCAATAAGATAGCTGATTAACTCGCGTTCATAATTGGCCATAACAGTCATGCCTAGTTTCATATCACGACGTCGACCTTCATATTGTGTAAACTGATCAGCTAAATCAGCCCCGTAGTTAACACCAATATCACCAATATAATTTAGAGCCGCCATGATCGCATGAATTGTTTCGAAACTTTGTGTACCAAATTCCCAACGATCCGGTGTTTTATCTTTGGCAGGGCGAACTTTATAGACGGGCAATTTATTCATCAAATCATATTTGCCCCACAGGATGCCAACGTGAGGACCATAGAATTTATAGGCACTACATAGCAGGAAATCACACCCAATATCCTGCACATCAATCGGCACATGAGGCGCACTTTGAACCGCATCTACGATGTGATACGCGCCTGCGGAATGTGTCATATCCGCAATATTTTTCACAGGATTAATGGTGCCGACTGAATTCGCGGCGTGAACTGTCGCTACTATCTTTGTTTTTTCGCTGAGAGCTTCTTCAAAACTATCCATATCCAGCGTGCAATCTGCGGTATGAATATCGACCCATTTCACCGTAAGACCTAGATCACGCGCAATGAGTAACCAGGGGGCAACATTGGCATCATGGTCCATTTTGGTGAGGACAATTTCGTCACCCGGTTTCAGAGTTTGGGCAATGGCGCGGGATAAAGCTAAATTATGGGCAGTCATACTTGCCCCAAAAGCAACTTCTTTAGGGGATGGCGCATTGATAAAGTCCGCAACGGTTTGACGCGCTTTTTCAACCATTGCATCCGAGCGTCGGCTCGTCGCAAATGTGCCACCCGAATTGGCATTCATGGTGGTGTAATATTCTGTTACAGCATCGATGACTACTTGGGGAACCTGAGTTCCGGCTGGATTATCAAAGTAGACGGGTAAATTTCCACTGGTGGTGGGTTGGTTCAGCGAGGGAAACTGCTGACGTAAATCTTGAAATGTCATGAGGAATTATTTCCTATCCAAAATTGAAAATTTATTGACTAATGATATAAGACAACTTTATAGACCAATACATAGCGCAACTATAACGTGTCTGCCTTGAATTGAAAACATATGCAACCTCATTTTATTAATCTTATACTCATCTAAATTTCTTTTCTTGATGATTTGGCGAACCTTTTGCCCGTGTTAATCGTATAGGCTAACGAACTGTCGATAGGTATAAGGGGAACAATTCATGAAACGTTACTTTTTTATGCTGGTCATACTGGCTGTTATTTTAGTTGCTTGCGGGAACAACAATGATGATAATGGCGGTTTAGAATCAGTTGATGATACGGGAAATACGCCGCGTAGCAGTGCTAATCAGGGTAGTTCGGCGAGTGAGAATGTAGATTCTCAAACCAATCTATCCATCGAAAATAATGGACTTCTAAGTAATATCCCACCAGCAGAACTCAATGTTTTCGAGATGCCACCGGTATCCGATATGTCAGGTGAAATTCTATTTGTGCAAGGCAATACGCGCACTTCTGGTTACAACGAAGGGGATGCCGGACGCATTTTCTATGCTTCATTTGAAGGCGGCGAACCTGAAGTTGTGGCAACACGGGTTTTTACCACCAGCGTGATTATGTCGCCCGACAAACAAAAACTCGCGTTTATTCGCGCCAATGGCATCCGCTGGTATCTGAACATTCTTGATATTCAGACTCACGAAGTGACCGAACTCATTCGGTTACGTAGTCAGTTTGGCAATATTACGGGCTGGTCACCGGATGGTGAATGGCTCATTGTCAATGTCCCTGTTCCAGTCGGCACGGGACAGATTCTTGTTAAGCTCGATGGAAGTGAAAGCGTTGAGCTAGGAAGTGGTGTTCCATTTTGGACAACCGACAATCGTATTGTTTTGATGTCCTTGCAAATCTTTCAAGGTACTTTCGACCCGCCGCAGGTCCAAGATGTGCAAATTTATGATCCAGCTACCGATGAATGGTCGCCAATCAGCATCAATTTTGATCCTACGAGCCTCAATATATTTGGTGGCATTGATTTAGTCAGCGAACTCAACAATCAATCTATCGAATTAGCACCCAATTTCGCCGCATTTAGTCAATATGGCTTTGGGGCAATGCTTTTTCCTGAGCGTGATGATATCTTGATGGTTCAAGGTACAACGCCATCCGAATCGCTATCCAATGTGCCACCGCATTGTGGTAATTGGGAGATGGCGATGTATGCGCCGAATGGTGAACAAACTAGTCTATTTTATGAGGTTACCGATACCGCTTATATCAGTGATATTAATTATGTAGATGGCTATTTTTACTATGAACGTTGGTATTTTAATGGGTGTGAGCTAGCAAATTCGGCTTTGCAAGTTGCGCTCGAACGTCAAACAATTGATGGTGAAGTCGAACTTATCACAGATCAATTATATCCCGGCGAAGATATCAATCTAACATTTATGCGGGTTAACAACGGGACGAAATACAGTATTTCACCGGATGGTCGTTATGTGCTTTGGATTGAAGGCAGTTATGATGAGCGTTTAACAGGTCTGCGTTTGACTGATCTGGAAACGGGTGAAACTGCTGAACTCATGACTTGGCAATCAGATAATCCCAATGCCTTTCTCTCATTTGAAGCGTTTACGTCAGTTTTCTGGACACCCTAAAATACTAGGAATTCCATAAAATCTTTGGGCGAGATGGTTTCATCTCGCCTTTTTTATACTTATTTTTCAAAAATATATCCTAAATGAGATATACACATTACCGCTTATTTGTAATAAGACTATATAGGGAAAAGTCTGTCTCACACAACAACACATGATTGGATCAAGATAAGATAATAATGGGATTGGGATTTATGTCAGATAAACCAATGTTAGGAGATAATATCAATGATATGCCAATTGTAGCATTGAAGCTCTTAGGCAATGCTTTAATGCAAACGAATGACCATATCATTGTTACAGATGAAACGGGGGCTATTGTTTACGTGAACCCATCGTTCATCGATTTTACAGGCTATAAGTGGTATGAATTGCACCAACAAAATTTGCGCATCTTGAAATCTGGTAAACACCCACCCCAGTTTTATGCGGACATGTGGCAAACCATTCAAAATGGTGAAGTTTTCCGGGCAGTGTTTATTAATCGTAAAAAGAATGGCGAGTTATATCACGAAGAAAAAACAATTACGCCCATTAAAGATGGTGAAAGTCACATTACACATTTTATTTCGGTGGGACGCGATATTACCGCGAATATCAATCTGCAAAACCGCATTCATGCGTTGGAATTAGAAAAGCAAAAGGTATATTTACAGGACGAGTTTGTAAATAGTATTTCGCATGATTTTCGCACGCCGCTTACGTCAATTCAGTTGCACTTGCATTTGCTTGAGCAGGATATGGACGATTTAGCGCATAAACCGCGCCTAGATGTTTTGAAATCTCAGATCTATTATCTCAACCATATCACTGAGAATATGCTGGTGATGTACCGTCTTAAAGAAGGTATTGTGTCCACATTTGCCAGTATTGATGTGAATGTGCTCTTGCAAGATATTGTTACACGCTTAACATTTTTGTTTGAGCAAAAGAATCTAACTGTTAAATGTAAATATGCGCCGAGCCAAGCATTGATTTTTGGCAATGAGGTTTTAATTATGCGGGCTTTCTCAAACCTAATTGAAAACGCCATTCATTATACGCCCAAAGGCGGACAGATCGAAATCCATACGGATGTATTGAACAATCAAGTCATTGTCCAAATATGTGATACCGGGGTGGGTATTAAACCTGAAAATTTGCCGCATATATTTGAGCAATTTTATAAGCCAGAAGAAAGCTATATGGAACATGGTTTAGGAATTGGGCTGGGCTTGCGAATTGTGAAACGTATCATCGACATGCATAACGCCACCGCACAAGTAGACAGTGAGTTTGGTGCAGGTACAGTCTTTACTGTATTCTTGCCGACTTTTAAGTTTGGAAACCTGCTAAACGCGGCGTCTGATCAAAATTAAAACTTGCCAAACCCATGTAATCTGGGTAAGATATAGAGGTGTTTCGCGGGCATGGTGTAGCGGTAACACAACAGCCTTCCAAGCTGTCGTCACGAGTTCGAATCTCGTTGCCCGCTCAAGTAGCCAACTCCAATTGGGGTTGGCTTTTTTTATTCTCAACAAACAATCATTTAATGGAATTATGTTTTTCTGTCATAAAAACAGTGCTTAAATGTAATCCAAGAGAATTCTATTGGGCCTATAACAGCATTCTAATGGAGCTTGTCTAGCATAAAACTAGAACTCATTAAGCAAAGGAGTAAAACATGACCGATCGTGTATATTACAGTCAGGAAGCAAAACAAAAAGCTATCCGTAAGCGTACCGCAATTGCTACCTTATCCTTATTTGTTGGTGTGGGTATCGGTGCAATCATGGCATTACTCTTTGCTCCAGAAGATGGTGAAACCATGCGTTCTGAACTGAGCGAACGTACACAAACTCAATTTGAAAATGGTAGCGAAGCCACCTCTTCAGCCCTTTCATCATTGGAAACCAAGTACAATGATTTACGAAAATATGTAGAAGATTCGATGTCTAAAGTAGGTATCTTGAATTAATGGCTATCTAGGTTAGCACATGCAAAGGCTGGCGATAATGTCAGCCTTTTTTGTTTGTTTAGCCTTGCATCAAATTTAAAAATTTATCCGCATCAATATTGCCGCCGCTAATGATAATAATTGTTGGACGATTATCTTTAGGAATCAATTCCGCTTGGATAGCCGCGATTCCAGTGGCCGCCGATCCTTCAACGACCCAACCATGTTCCCGATACATCCACCGAATGGCATTTGCGATGGCTTCTTCTTCCACCAAAACCATTTGATCAATCAAAAGCGGACACATATCGAGCGTCATTGACCCGTTTTCAATATCACCAGACAAGCCATCGGCCAAGGTATCTGGATCTTGGCTAAAATCAGTACCGTGCAAGAAATTATACATAGCCGGGGTAGCAGTTGATTGAACACCAATGACTTCAATGGCGGGATTCATAGCCTTAGCGACCATACCAATGCCTGTGACTAAGCCACCGCCACCGACTGGCACAATCACGCGCTCGACTTCGGGTTTTTGGACAAAAATCTCAAGACCAATCGTAGCTTGTCCCGCAATCACATACGGGTCGTTATATGCTGAGACAAAAAGTTTCCCCGATTTTGTAGACATTTCACGCGCATAGAGTTCTGCATCATCATAAATTGCACCGTGTAAGATCACCTCAGCCCCCAGCTTTTTGGCACCATTGATTTTACGTTGGGGCGCATGGGTTGGCATAACAACTGTTACATCTACGTTTAGAAGCGTTGCGGCATAGACCAAGCCCATGCCATGATTGCCGGCGGATGATGTAATCACACCAAATTCCGTTGCTTGTTGAACTTGTGAAAGCAAAGCATTGAGCGCGCCACGTATTTTGAAGGAGTGCGTGATGTTGACATTTTCGAGCTTAAAAAATGTATTAGGAGCCAAAACTAGACTTTGTTCAAGAGGGGTAATAAATGTAAAGGGTCGAATATTCTCACGCGCTTTGAGAATATCAAGTAGTTGTAGTTCAGACATTGATTCGCCTTCTTTTTTCGTCTAGAGTGATTATTGGGTAATATAGACTTAGTTCAAAAAACAATATCCTTGAAAAGTATAAACAGAAGTGTAACGAGAAAGATAAATATATGCTAAAAGCTCTTCAGAGTGTTTCAATTTTCTGGTTAGCCTTAATCTGTTTCCTTCTTGCCAGTATTTTTCCGTTGCTGATCTATCTGGTGACAAACCATGCAATTTTTGCACTTGTCAGCTTGATTTTCATATCAATAGCTTCAGCTTATTTATTGGCCTCAATTTCAAGATCCGGCGTCACAGAATTGACCAATGCGAGCAATAAAATTGAGCAAAATATTGCTGAACATAATCAGATGCCGGATGTCGATCATTTATTGACAGACGTTGGTGGTGTACGGGAAATTGTGGATTTAACAGCTTCGCTCCGCACAACTCTGCGCTCGTTGGATCGGCAGATTAATCAAGTCAATTCGCTCTATACCATTAGTCAGACCATTATGTCTTCCACGCTGGATTATGAAAAAACGGTTCAAGCGGTCTTGAGCGCAGTGCAAAAAGTGGTTGATTATGATGCGGCTGAAGTTTCCGTCTTATATGGAGATCATTTAGTCGTTGAAGCGTGGTGGGGTAAAGACGGTTTCAAAGATACAACTGGTCGTAAATACCAAGTGGGGACAGGATTAACAGGTAATATCGCGAAGACTCAAGAAATTGTTTTTATGCCGGAAGTTGGTGAAAGCGCTGAAATTCAACGCACGATTGGTTATGCGTCGGTTGAAACAGAATTTTTGCTTAAAACCACCAAGCTGGTGATCAACTCATTCTTGGGTATTCCGTTGAATATCGGTGATCGGTTAATCGGGGCCTTGACCTTGGTGCATCATCAAAAAGGATTCTTTACCGAAGAAGATAAGCGACAGTTAGATAAATTAGAAGATCAGGCTTCGATTGCAATCGATAACGCGCTCAAAATTCGCCAACGCGAGAAACAACTCCAGAACCAGATCGATGTTTTACGCAACTCAGTTGATACCAATGAACGGGTCAGCCAAGTCAAAGAAATTACTGAAAGTGAATATTTTCAACAATTACATTCGCGTGCTCTAAAAATGCGGGAACGTTCCTATCAACGCACAGGTCAATATCCAGCGGTCAAACCCGGTGATTTGCCAACGCCACCCACTGAATAGGATCTACTTAGTTTTATGAACAATATTCAACGCATCAATATTTTGGGTGTTCCGGTTGATGGTTATGTGTATGAGACATGGCTAGCCCAAATTGAGGAGTGGATCTCGAATGAGTCTGACCAACCTCACCAGATTTGCACAGTGAATCCGGAGTTTTTGGTTATGGCTCAGTCAGATCCTGCTTTTTTTGATTTACTCAACCGGGCTCCCATATGTGCGCCAGATGGCGTTGGTTTATTATGGGCGGCGCGCCGTTTAGGACAGCCACTCCCCGGACGGGTTACAGGTTCAGACGGTCTGCCTCATTTGGCTGAATATGGTGCTAGTCGTGGGTGGCGTCTATTTTTTCTGGGAGCTGAAGAAGGCATCGCTGAACAAGCCGCGCAAAAATTAAAAACTGATTATTCCAATCTACAAATCAGTGGCACCTATGCAGGTTCACCGACCGATGAAGATGCACCAGCTATTATTGAAATGATTAACAAGAGCCGGACGGATATCTTATTAGTCGCTTATGGTGCCCCGCGCCAAGATCTATGGATTGATAAGTACAAAGATCAATTGAGTGTTACGGTGGCGATGGGTGTGGGCGGTGCGTTTGATTTTATTGCGGGTATTGTCCCGCGCGCGCCTATGTGGATGCGGCGTATAGGCATTGAATGGTTATTTCGTCTATATAAACAACCATGGCGCTGGCGGCGTATGATGCGGCTACCTCTTTTTATGTGGATGGTGTGGCGACACGGCCATAATCCAGTTCAAAAAACTGACTAATCACACATAATTTTTATGCCCGTAGCTAAATAGTTGACAGAGCGTATTGTACAGACTGGAAACTCTTGCGCTAAATTTGTATGATAGACCCAATTCTGCAATATATATGCAACGAATGAGGCATTATGAGTTTACGCAATAGACAAACAGTAGGCAGACGCAACCGCGACTCAAGCTGGCAATGGATGATGATTGGCATCTTCCTGGGGATGGGATGTTCGCTAGTTATGGTCTTGTCTGCTAACTTATTTGGTGTGATTGAATTTGTTGGATTAAGTGATCCAACCGAAGAAGTCATTGTTCAAGCCACGAATACTTCAGTGGTTATATTGCCGACTGAAGACACATCTGGTGGCCAGACGACTGATAATGGAACGCCCGTTCCGACTGATAACGTTGCATCACCTGTAACGTTTACCCCGGATCCGAATGGGGCAGTTGTCTCAACCGCCACGCAAACACCCTTACCAGGTGGTTCAACGGGGGCAACTGATGATAAGTTTGGTGGTGGCAATACAAGTTCCACAGCAAATACGCCTGTGGTGGGAACTCAACCTGTGCCAACCGCAACGCAAGTTGGAGTACCGACGTCAACGGTACCGGATACATTGATTTCGATTGCTTCCCCGCTTCTCCCGGTGGAAAGTGGCACATTTACGATGGGTACAACCGCCGACGAAGGAACACAGGCTGTTTCGGAATGTGTGCAACGGGATGCAGGCACCTGTACAGGCTCGATGGTAGCAGATTCTACGATTCCGCACCAAGTCACACTGGATGCTTTCCAAGTTGAACAATATGAAGTCAGTGTACGTCAATATGTTACTTATCTTAATTATCTAATTGATCAGGGTGAAACAAAACCACATTTAAGCTATTGTAATGGCCCGTGTGCGTTGACGACAACTGAAGACGAACGCAGTGATATTGAATTTGACGGCACCCGTTAT
>JBNLCD010000146.1:0-10798 GCA_050303635.1 Anaerolineae bacterium | reverse complement strand
GCAAATCACCGGACACCTCTATCGAAGTGTCGACGCTGGGGAAACTTGGGAAGCACGTGACAATGGCATTGTGCATGATGGACGTTCCCTGCGGGGTATTACCATTGACGCCAATGATGTCAATATTGTCTACGTCGGCTTAGAAATTGAAGCAGGCATGTATCAACGTGAAAATCCTGAGGCCACACCTGATGCCGTCGGGGGCGAGGTCTACAAATCAACGGACAATGGGCTGAACTGGACACGTATCTGGCAAGGACAAAATGTCGCCCGTTATGTCTGGATTGATCCGCGCAACTCAAACCGCGTCTATGTGTCCACCGGTATTTTTGACCGCACACCCGCGAATGCGTATCAAGCTGAAAACGATCCGGGCGGTGTCGGGATTTTACGGAGTGATGATGGTGGGCAAACGTGGACAATCCTTGACGAACAAAATGGTCTGGGGGGCAGAATTATCCCCAGTTTGTTCATGCATCCTACTAATCCAGACATTCTCCTTGCGGCAGTCTATGGTGCCGGGTCACAGGGTGGCGTTTATGTAACGTACGACGGCGGAGATACGTGGAAACAATCATTGGATTATCCAGCAGGAATGCACAATGTTGAAATTGCCCCAAGTGATCCCGATATCTGGTATGCGGCAACTGAAAATGCTGTGTTTCGGAGTGATGATGCCGGACAAAACTGGCAAGCATACCCGCTGGCGACAAGTGATCGTTTGGCAGGGATGCCTATCGACCTCCAAGTTGACCCGCGCGATTCTTACCGCATATTTGTCAACAACTATGGCGGCTCTAATTTTGTCAGCACAGACGGGGGCGTAACGTGGCAGGATGCTAGTCAAGGCTATACCGGAGCAACGGCTGAAGTGTTCTTGATGCCGGATGATAGTTTGGTAGCTATTGCCAACACTGCCGAATTCCGGAGTGAAGATGGTGGCGTGACGTGGCTTGGTTTGCATCGGATCGAAGAATCAGCATTACCAATCGATCCTGCTAAGCATGTGGTGTTAGCAGTTGGTGGCAATATTTTACACAGTGTGGATGGGGGTAAAACTTGGTATGCCATTGAAGTAGTTAATCCACAGGCTGAAGCTGAGGCAGGCAATATTATGGGGGATGTTGTTTCTTCACGATTAGCCGTGGCTCCCTCTGATCCACAAATCATCTATTTTAGTTTCCGGGATGGTCTATGTGGCATCGCTATCAATAATTGTTTTAGAGGCATGCCGGGATTTTTCCGGTCAACGGATGGTGGTTACACATGGCAAAAAATACCTGATGTGCCGTTTGCCGATGTGGCTACTCAGCAAATTGTTGTTCATCCCGAAGATAGCCAAAAACTCTATGTGGCAACAGGTGAAGGATTATATTTAAGCACTGATGGCGGCGATCATTGGGAAGCTGTGACAAGTCTGACCAACGCGGCCTCGCAAGTTGCGCTGAATGATCCGGGAAGCGAAGTGCAACAACTCAACACCGCCATCATTTCAGCAATGATATTCGATCCATTTGATCCCAATATCTTATATGTAGCCGTCCTAGAAAAAGGGCTGTTTCGTAGCGAAGATGGTGGGCAGAACTGGCAAATCGCGGCGTATGGCATGGACCCGAACGAACCCATCTTGGCCCTTGTCGCTGATCCCAATCGACCGGGCGTACTCTATGCCGGGTCTAAATGGTCCGGTGTATTTGTCTCACTTGATTATGCCCAGACTTGGAAACGAATTAGTGAGGGTTTTACCAATACATCTGTCATGAATCTGGCGCTTACCAAGGATGGTTCGATTTTATATGCCGGCACATTCAGTAGTGGTGTATGGCGTTTAGGTGGTGAATAACAGGTTATTCGCTACCGCAAAAATTAGTGTAATTGGAGAAGGCAAAGAATGGTTAATCTAAAAAAATGCCTGCCCTTCTTAATCTTGATCATATTTCTCATCACGCCCTGTGTTACGGCCCAAGATGGGGAAATTCACGAGACATTTGATACACCCGACTTACCCGGTTGGGAACTTGGCTCTCATGTCGCTATTGGAGACGGCCTGCTACGGATTCCTCCACCGGAATATGCTTTCAAGTTTGGCAAGTTTGCCGACTTGAACCTAGCGTTTCAGGTGCGTCTATTGGGCGAGGGTGAGTTTGTTTTAGGCTATCAGGCCAGTGACATGGGGATGCACCAAATTGTTATCAACTTTGACGCGGTGAGCTTCGTGCGTGAACAAGGTGAAACTCCGCGCGAATTATATAGTCAACCGCATGGCATTGTCTTAGGGGATTGGATGTTCATTGAGCTCCATGTATTGGGACAAGAACATTACTTAACAATCGATGAGCAAGATTTTCCTGTTGTCATTGACCCTGACCCTCTGCCACCCGGTGGAATCTTGTTGCATGCGCGCGGTGATACCACAGCCGAAATTGATAATTTTTTTATGAGTAGCGGCAATTTACCTGTCGCTGATGAACCACCTCCTTCGGCACAACCTCCCGCTGAAGTCGGCGAACACATCTGGGTTCGGACCGGTGGTCCTCTTGGCGGCTTGGGTTACGATATTCGCATGCATCCGGAAAATCCCGATCGGATGTATGTCACAGATTCATGGGCCGGTGTTTTTCGGAGTATGGATGGTGGACAAACCTGGTTCCCTTCGAATAATGGTATTGATGCCCGAAGTGGTTCAACAGGGGATGCGATTCCCATTTTCTGTCTAACCATCGACCCACATAATCCTGATATTATCTGGGTCGGCACTCAATTTTCCCGCGGCATTTTTAAGTCAGTGGATGGCGGCGCTAACTGGATCCGTCTGGACAATGGGATTGTGGAGTATGACGGGATAAGTTTTCGCGGTATCACCGTTGATCCCCATGACTCCAACACAGTTTATGCGGCGGCGGAACTATCCAGTTTTGCTTGGTCAGAGACGGAGGTCGTTGGTCGCGAATTTGATATGACCAAAGGGGTTGTCTATCGCACCACCGATGGTGGCCAGAATTGGACAGCCATCTGGCGTGGTGACAATCTCGCCCGCTATGTTTTGATCAATCCCGAAAATACAGACATTATTTACATCTCGACCGGGATTTTTGACCGTGAAGCGGGTAACTCTGACCCCATTAATCGTATCGCGGGTGGCGCGGGTGTGGTTAAGTCAACAGACGGCGGGCAAACATGGACAAATATGAATAACGGCTTAAACAATCTCTATGTCGGCTCATTATTTATGCATCCTGAGAATCCAGATATTCTGTTAGCTGGTACCGGCAATAACCAATACTACGACGATTCCGGAGTCTATATCACCACCAATGGGGGCCAGTCGTGGCAACATGTTCTGACCGATATCAACATCGAATCGGTTGAATTTGCCCTCGATAATCCCCAAATTGCCTATGCAGGCGGTGATGCCAAAATATTTCGGAGCGAGGATGGAGGTTTCACATGGACGGCTACATCTTCTGAGGATGGTTGGGGTTCACCTCATGTGAGAGCGGGCTTCCCTATTGATTTTCAAATTGATCCGCGCGATTCAGACCGCATTTTCGCCAATAATTATGGGGGTGGAAATTTCTTAAGTGAAGACGGTGGGCAAACTTGGATTGTCGCCAGTACAGGCTATACCGGAGCACAAGTACGCGATATTGCAGTTGACCCTACATCCCCCAATCGAGTTTATGCGGCGGCCCGAAGCGGTCTATTCCGCACTGATGATAGTGGCCAAACATGGCAGGGTCTAAATCATAAGGGATTTACCTATGTTCTCGAATGGTATGTAGTCGCGATTGATCCATCCGATGCGCAACACATTTTGGCTAGTAATAACTGGACAGGTATTCTGCTGGAAAGTCATGATGCCGGTAATTCGTGGCAAACGGTGGGCGATTATCTAGGAGATGGACGGGCTTGGCGAGTCATTGCCTTTGCACCGACCGATTCTTCAATCGTTTATGCGGGTGCTTCAGCGTTTTATTCCGCAGGCACACTCGCTGAAGATTTGCCATCATCAGGAGTCTACGTCTCGCATGACAGCGGGAATTCATGGGAAGCCATCAACGTAGGTCTCATGCAAGATGCCAATGTAACGGCGATTGCGATTCATCCCTTTGGCTATGATTCAGTTTATGTGGCAACGGGTAATCATGGATTGCTGAGAACACGGGATGGTGGCGTGATTTGGGAAGCAGTTAATTTTGGCCTTAATACATCGAATATGGTGCTCTCTGTCGCGATTCACCCGACGCAATCTGATATCGTTTTTGCTGGATTGCAACGTTCTGGCATTGTGCGGTCACAAGATGCAGGCGCAACATGGGACATCGTCGGTGTTGGTCTGCCGCCGGAATCAACCATTTCAGATATTGTTTTCGACCCGACCAACCCAATGGTGATGTATATTGCGGACCGTCAGAGCGGTGTTTATCGTTCAACTGATACAGGTCAAACATGGCAAGTTTTTAATGATGGTTTGCTGATGCGCGACATCATTGCACTGAGCATTTCCGCCGATGGTCAATATCTCTATGCGGCTTCGGAAGGCGGGGGTGTCTTCCGGGCATCTTTACATGAGTGAAAAGGAGGCTACATCATGACCAATCTTAATATGTATCGGCTGGGCTGGTTCGGCATTGGCCTTATTTTGATGAGTGTAGGCCTTCTTATCACCCCATCCCGTATCACTAGTCAAGAAATAATGATTTCGGGACACGTCGTTGACGAAAATGGTGTTGCCGTGGCGGACGCGATTGTGCGTATTCAAACCACCGATATTTCTACCACGACGAACGCCGCTGGTGCATTTACCCTAATGGTGCCCGATGTTGGTCCTCATCAATTGACGGCATGGGCTGTCGGTTATTTTTGTGTGGGGCCAGTTGAGGCTCAAGCAGGGGATGTTGATGTCAAACTAGAGTTGGTTGCCCACACTGCAGATGATAACCGCGACTATCAATGGCTAAGTGCCTATTTGCCAGATGATTATGTTGAAGATATGGCAGTTAGTAACTGTGAAAGCTGTCATAGCAACGGCCAAACGCTCCCCTTTGATGAATGGGTGCAGGATGCGCACAGCCAATCCGCTCAGAATCAACGTTTTTTGTCAATGTACACCGGGACTGATCTACAAGGCAATCAAAGTCCTCTCACGTCTTACGGTTATAGCCGAGATTATGGGCGCTTTCCACTTGCTCCCGATACCGCTCAGCCATATTATGGGCCGGGTTATCAACTCGATTTTCCTGATACGACGGGCAATTGTGCGGCTTGTCATGTTCCCGTCGCGGCGATTAATGCCCCCTATGCGACCAACCCCGCTTTAGCAACAGGCGTGGAATTAGAAGGGGTTGCTTGTGATTTTTGCCATAAAGTGTGGAATGTTGTCCTAAATGACGACGGGATACCATATGCCAATCGCCCCGGTGTCATGTCGTTTGAATTTCGTCGTCCACCTGAAGGGCATCAATTTTTTGCGGGGCCGTACGATGATGTTGCACCGGGTGAAGATACCTATTCTGCGCTTCAGCAAGAGAGCGCGTTTTGCGCCCCCTGTCATTTCGGTATTTTCTGGGATACACCGATTTATAATTCGTTCGGCGAGTGGCTGGACAGTCCCTATAGTGATCCAGTAACAGGTAAGACGTGTCAGGATTGCCACATGCCGACTCTTGAGATGACGCATTTTGCTAAAACTGAAAACGGAGGACGTGAACGAAATACTGACACAATTTTTACCCATCTCATGCCGGGTGCGGCAGATGAAAATTTGCTCCAGAATACAGCCGAACTTGACGTTCAAGCCGAACGTATCAATGATGAAATTCAAGTCACGGTAAGTGTCACGAATACTCAAGCAGGTCATCATATTCCTACTGATTCACCGCTCCGTCAAATTTTCCTGATTGTTGAGGTTTATGATGAATCGGGTTCTCTGCTCGAACACAGTAATGGCTCTCAATTGCCTGATTGGGCAGGCGATTTAGCTGGCTTGCCGGGTACATATTATGCTAAGATTCTGCAACAACTCTGGACAGAAATCACACCGAGCGGGTCTTATTGGACGCATACCCGCATTGCTGAAGACACACGATTGCCAGCATTTGCGACTGATACATCGACTTACACATTTACTGCGCCAACTGATGAAGCAATTACCGTCGAAGTACGCTTAATTTTCCGTCGGGCGTTTTATGAGTTAATGCAACAAAAACAATGGGATGTACCCGTTATAGAAATGGAATACATCATGATTACTGTTGATTAAAAGTGTACAGGTATTTCTGGAATAGTGGTGTTTTTTATTTGTTGAGTATAATTGCGACTGGAGGTTGTCACATTGTTTTTGCTTTGTACCAGTTTGTAAAAAGGATTGATATAGAGGTCTAAACCGGGTTTTAAGACCCCGTGGGGACAATCAAGGACTGAAATATCAGTCCTTTTTTTGATTCTAAATACAGATTCCCTACGAAATTTCACTAATAACTTACCCCTGTTTATGTTTTTCTTGCATATTTCCCTTATTTTAGATCTTCTTGGGCAATTTCTCTGTTCGCAAAATTAGGGGGAGATCAATCTATCCAAATTGAATTATTCTCTCTTGTTTGTTGATTCAAGATGTTAAATTATGCTAGGCTTATAGCAAAACTATGATTAGTTTATTGAAGTAGCTTAACTACTATCAGCCTAGGTAGGAGAACAATGAATGGAAGTGGTCAAAACAATTAAGTTAAATGCCACCTTGCGTGATATTGTTGGTCAAAAAAAGATTGAAGTTCCTTTTCGCCACGGTCAGACTGTCCGAGAATTATTGGGTGATGTTCATGAATTAGAGCCAGCTTTGTATGATGCCATTATTGATGAAAACGGTGAATTGACTGGTATGGTTCATATTTTGGTTCATGGCCGCAATATTACTTGGCTACAAGGTATGGAAACGATTATTGAAGATCACCACCAAATCGTATTCATGCCACCCTCAGCAGGCGGATAATCTTGCGTTACGAACTTGAACTCCGTAATGTACCACGGTTTCGTGTCATGGAATACTTGCAACAGGCTGGTGGCGTATTGAGTGGCAATTTTGCAGTGCAGGGCGATGGCTGGCGCGCGGAACTGATTGAAATGGAACCGGTAAAAATAACAGTGATGCAAATTTCACGAGATATGTTGGTCATTGAGGGTGATGATGCTGAAGCGGTCAAAGAAGTACGCGCCTTTATGCGACGCAAAACCATGCGTGGTGGTGGCTAATCTTGAACCGCACCCCAAGAAATAATACGCAAAAAATGAGCAAGCCATTGCGGTTTGCTCATTTACTCATTATATAAACTTCGGATTTTATTTAGAGAATACCTAGTTCTTGTAACTTGGCTTCACCAACGACACCGTCAGATCCCCAACCCCGCAAGTCGTAATATTCTTCGAGCATAAGATCAAGTTCGCAAACATGACCTTCTGAACCAGGTTGCGTGCTTGGTTCTTCCAAGAACCGTGGCGGGAGACGGTCACTGCCGGGTTCTTCACCCGCAAGTTGATTATAATAACGTTCTAAGTTATAGATCCGTTCACCGGCGAGCATGACATCATTGGCGCTAAATTCAGGCAAGCCAACCATGGTAGCATATTGAGCCGCATATTCTTCGGCGCCTTCAGCAAATGCGCTGAACTTACAGAGATCCAAGGAATCACTAAACGCATGGATGTCTTGGAGAATCTTGAGTAATTCACCTTTGCCTTCCCAATCCAATGGGTCAGTCTTGAGACCAATTACACCAAGTTCAGAGGCTGGTGAATAACCGCGCAAGTGACAAGCACCACGGTTACTGGTGGCATAACCCAAGCCCATCCCCTTCAAACCACGTGGGTCATAAGCCGGAATAGATTGACCACGGACCGCCATTGAAATTTCAGGGTGACCAAAGTGTTCACCAACACGCGTAACACCGTCAGCTAAAATATCGCCAACACCTTCACGCCGGGCTGTATCTTCAACCAGCTTGGCCATATGTTCATGGTCGCCCCATTCGAGGTGTTCGCCGTCATTCCAGCCATTTTGGCAAACTTCCATATAGGTGGCCAGCGCATTCCCCATTTCGATGGTATCCATACCATATTTATTGCATTGCCAAATCATATAAGCAACGGAGTCGCGATGACCATTACCGCTATGTGGACCAAAGGCCCAAGCAGTTTCATATTCATAGCTTTCAGTCCGGATGACTTTACCGTTATAGGTAACTTCAACTTCCTTCTTACAAGCTACGGGGCAAGCATGACAAGTTGGTTCATTGACCAAAATCGTATCCCGAATATGTTCACCACTAACATTCTCAGCATCAGCAAAACTTGTCGTTTGACTGTTACGGGTCGGTAATGCACCAATGCTAGCTGTAACATTCATCAACATATTCGTACCGTATAAGCTCAACCCACCCTTCTTGGGGGCCGTGATATTGCCTTCATCCATAATCGTGGCAAGGGCTTGCTTTTGAGCTTCTTTAAAGCCATCATGATCAACAGCTTGTGGATACTCACGTTTGGCCTTGATAACAACAGCCTTCAATTTCTTCGCGCCGCCAACGGTACCCGTACCGCCACGACCGGAAGCACGATCATCTTCATTCATCCATGCGCCAAACTTCACTAAATTTTCGCCAGCGGGGCCAATGCTGATGACGGTGAGGTCTTTTTCACCATATTTTTCACGGAAATGTTCAACAGTTTCGTGTGTGGTTTTACCCCACAAATCACTGGCATCATGAAGTTCAACGGTACCATTTTCAACATAAGCATATACAGGTTTTTCAGAAGACCCTTTAAAAATAAGGCCATCAAAGCCAGCCCAACGCAAACGAGCCGCTGACCAGCCCCCTTGATGGCTATCTGTAATTGTTCCGGTAAGCGGACTCTTGGTTACAATCGCAAGGCGACCACTCATATTTGCGCGTGTTCCGGTGAGGGGGCCGTTCATAAAGCACAAAAGGTTATCGGGACCGAGTGGATCTACCTCGGGACCCGCTTCAAGACAATAACGAACACCTAATCCGCGCGCGCCTATGTACTTGCGAGCCCAATCTTCAGGAATGTTCTCATAAGTTATTTCGCCGGTAGAAAGATTAATGGAACCTATATGATCTGCAAAACCACCTAGTTTCATGGAGACTTACCCCTTAAACATACTATTTGTAAATTTATGTTGAAATGTATTTTTTTAACGATATAATTTGAATTATAGAATATCCCCCTAAGAATAACAACTTTTCGACAAGTATTTATTCAGTCAAATTTTGCACACTTTGCTGATAGGTACTCAATAAATTGTAGAAAGATATTGAGTAGATTTTTTGATGAGTTCCAAAAAAGAATTTTTTAAAGTAGCTCCGGTTTCCGATGTCCTAAATATTCTTTATGAACATTGCGCTCCCTTATCTGATTTCAACACATTGGCTACCCATACAGCACTAGGATTTAGGTTAGCAGTTGATCTCACCTCACCTATTGATTTACCGAGTTTCCGTCGGAGTACAATGGACGGGTTTGCAGTTAAAGCGGCAAACACATTTGGTGCTTCGGATACTTTGCCAGTCTATTTGACACAAGTTGGTACGATTCATATGGGTGTTGAGCCCACGCTCACGCTTGAGGATAACCAAGCTGTGGAAATCCATACTGGGGCGATGGTTCCCACCGGAGCGGATGCCGTCGTGATGGTTGAACGAACACAGCGTATCAATGAAACTGAAATCGAGATACTTAACCCGGTTTCGCCCGGCGAAAATGTTTTGCAAATTGGCGAAGATGTGACTGCGGGCGATTTAATTTTGCCAGCGGGGCATCGACTCCGTCCGCAAGATATCGGAGGACTTTTAGCGGTCGGCATCACTGAAGTTCAAGTTGTGCGGCGACCAAAAGTCGCGATTTTAAGCTGTGGTGATGAGTTAATTCCGGCTGAAGAAATACCAAACATTAGCCAGATTCGTGATATTAATGGGCCGATGCTGGCCACATTACTGACTGAATTAGGCGCAGAGATTATTCCGCTAGGCATTGCGATTGATACATTTGATGACTTATATACCAAGGCGCAAACAGGATTAGAACAAGCGGATATGTTAGTCATGTCGGCGGGGAGTTCGGTCAGTGTGCGTGATCTGACAAGCGAAGTCATTGAAAAATTAGGTGAACCGGGCATCCTACAACATGGCCTAGCCGTGAAACCAGGTAAGCCCACCATTGCGGCAGTTTGTAATGGTAAACCCGTCATTGGGCTACCGGGTAATCCCGTGAGTGCCATGAGCGTGGCCCGTCAACTTGTCTTACCCGTTATACGCTATTTAATGCATGAAGCAATGCCAGTGGTAGGTACTGTCCAAGCCGAACTTACCAGCAATATCGCCAGTACAACAGGTCGAGAAGATACTGTTGCCGTACGCCTTCAACAAACGTCCGAAGGTTGGTTAGCCGAACCTGTTTTTGGTAAATCAAATTTAATTTACACCCTCATTCATGCGGATGGCTATGTCCATATCCCGCTTAATAGTAATGGCCTAAAGGCAGGCACCCTCATTAACATATTGTTATTTTAAGAGAATAGTTTATGGAATTTAAAGATCGCAATGTTTATCTGGAAGATATCCCTCTCGAAGAAGCATGGCAGGTCCTTGCCGCGGCCCTCATAGAAGCGGATAAATGGCAAAAACTTGAAGGGGAGATGGTTCCGTTGCGGCAGGCCTTAGGGCGAATTACGGCGGAACCTGTGTGGGCCAAATTGTCTTCCCCGCACTATCATGCTTCCGCTATG
>JBNLCD010000145.1:0-10832 GCA_050303635.1 Anaerolineae bacterium | reverse complement strand
ATTTTCTGTAAGTCGTGGGCAATTTCTTCCGAACTGGCTGTGTCTAGTTCAAGCTCAATCAGTTCCGAGTAACCGATAATGGCGGTGAGTGGCGTCCGGAGTTCATGACTAACATTCGCCAGAAAAAGACTCTTCGCATTATTGGCACGTTCGGCGGCGTCTTTAGCTTTACGCAGTAAATTTTCAAATTCCTTGCGCTCAGTAATATCCCGCCAAACCCCGATCCGGCCAATCATTTCTTTTTTATCATCATAGATCGGCATGATGGTTCCTTCACAAATACCATGCCGCCCATTTTTGGCGATATACGGCAATTCCCCAACCCAGCGGCCATCCGTTTTGATGGCATCCAGTACACCTTCGCTAAATTTTTCATAATGATCGGGCACATGCCAGATTGATGGTGTTTTGTTCAAGACCTCTGATTTTTCATAACCAAATAGTTTGTGATGGGCGGCGTTGCAGTCATAAATGGTGCCATCTGAGCGCGTAAAAGTAACCGCATCAGTGATATTCTCAAACAATAACGCATGACGGCGCAAGATAGCCTCTTTTTCATGTTGATGCGTCATATCGCGCAAACTGACGATATAGGCGAGAATGGCTTGATCCTGACTATAAATCGTTTGAAAGCGGACATCTAAGTATTTGCGTCCCTCTTTTTCATCGTCAACAACAATTTCGGTCCGAATCAAACTTTGCCCAATAAACTTGTCAAAATGAGTGCGCCATTCATATAAAACTTCACCCACCGGCAAGCCCACCACATTCTCTTGTTTGATATCCAATATATGGCGTGCCGCCTGATTCATATCGAGAATCATGTATTGTGGATCAAGCACCAGCATCCCATCGACCATATTTTGAATCAGTATTTTGTGGGCGACGGGCATGATATCCAGAAATTTGTAGCGGAAAATTGCCCAAACCACTACAAAGCCTGAGATTGCAAAACCAAAAGGGGTTAAATCCACATAGGGACTAATGCGGAAAATATAGAGGCCATTGCCAATCCAGGGAATCACGAAGGCAATCAATAACGTCTTGAGTTGTTCGCGATACAGCCCCGATGTATCTGGCAGGGCGCGAAAAATAAGAACCACGCTGGTCATAAACAAAGTGTAGGCATAGAAAATATTGGCCCAGCCCAATGCACCATAGGTCAAGTCTAAAGTTGGGGTTGGGCTTTGGGTACTTAGCGACCATTCCGCCCAAATCAGGTTATGTGTTTCATTGCTCCACACCAAAAGAATGATAAGAATCGGTTCAATTAAAAAAAGATACCAATATTTGACAAGAATGGTGCCATGATCGGTGTATTGGACGATAAAAAAGAGCCAAGCCACCGGGATTGAAACAATACCCACATATTCTAATTTAGAGAAAAATATATTTTGGGCTAATTCTAAGCTAGTTAATTCTAACCAATAAAAAAATGACCAAAACATAACCGCAAATAACAAGCCTAAAAACGACTTGATGCCTTTTTCTTGACGATATGGCCAAACATAAACAATAAGGATGCCCGCTAGGATAAATGCTAAAAAGACGGGTGTCTGAAACAAAGCAATTTGCATCTGGTCTAATAATTCTCCCACTCCAGAATTTATGTCAATAATAGCATAAAGATGATGCGTGAAATTAACTTAAAATGTCAAATTTAAGTGTGTTCCGCAGATGATGAATTGCCTACAAATATGTTTGAAATTGAAAATCGGTAACTCCAAAGAAATAGTTAAGGTTAATTTTACCCTTAGTTTAGATGGGAAGCAAAAAAGCCCTGCCGTCTGACAGAGCCTTGCAATGACTATTTTTTCTACTGTTTCTTGTCAGTCTCAAACCATCAATTAAACCCAGAAGAAGGGCAGATAAATGGTTCGCGAGTCAACAAATGCCTGCCCGTCTGTTGCCCACCAGCGCCCTAGAGCATAAATGAGGGTCAGAATAGTCAGCAGGACAAATAGTGCGCGCGGGGCTTTCTTTTTAGATGTCATGATACCCATCATAGACAACGCAAACATTAACGCCCGCACCAGCATCACCCAAAATACGCTTTGGTGCGTATCAATCCGCATTTGCAGGGTAGAGGTCTCCGGTTCAAGAATCCAGCCCAGCGCGTAAGTCTTATCCATGACCGCCCCGACGAGAATAAAGGCAAAGAAACCCGCAATTGACGCATCATCGTCACCAGATACTATGATACCAATCAGAGCCAGAGCAAAAATAACATAAGCGAAGATATCCCAAATAAAATATTGCTCTACTGGCTGAAGTACCAGCAATAAATCATCAAGCATAAGAAGAACTCCTCAAAATAATCTAGTGAGTAATCGAATTATTCCTAATTTGCTATTGTACAACGTCCTGCTGGAACTGGCATCTTTTCTGACAAAATACGTGCAAATTCTTAGGTTCTCGCTGAACTTCACAAAAACAATTTATTTTATTTGCAACATCTTGTGTATAAATTTAAGAAGTGTTAAACTCCGCTCGTAATGTATTTTCATTTTGAGGAGTGCAAAACATGAAACGTTTGCGTTTATTATTGCTTCTTGTTTTAGTTTTTAGTTTAGTAATCCCCGCAATGGCATTTGCCCAAGATGGTGGCGACGATGATGATGACGGCGATGACATGGGCGGAACCCTCATGGGTGAATGGGAAGCCTGCGAAACCCCCACACTTGAAGGTGAAATTGAAGTCGGTGTTACATTCAGTCTAACCGGTGGTGCATCTGTTTATGGGAATACCCAACAAAATGGTGTGCTCTTGGCCATGGATGAAATCAACGAAAGTGGTTATTTGGGTGATGCTGAACTCGTTTTCGTCATTGAAGATAGCGGTAGTGATGCTGAAGGTGCTATTGCGGCCATGGAAAAATTAGTCAACGAAGATGAAGTTGTGGCGGTACTTGGTCCTACACTTTCTAATCAAGCTTTTGCGGCGGACCCCATCGCCCAAGAAGCTGGCGTACCTGTTATGGGTGTGAGCAACACAGCCACTGGCATCACTGACATGGGTGATTATGTTTTCCGTGATAGTTTGCCAGAATCCAGCGTAATCCCCGGTAACTTGGGCCAAGCGGTTGATTTGTTAGGCATTGAAACTGTGGGCGTACTCTATAGTGATGATGATGACTTCAGCGTTAGTGGTTACAATGTATTTAGTGCCACCATCGAAGAACTTGGTCTTGATGTCATCGGTGAAGAAACCTTCCAAATTGGTGATACCAATTTTGATGCTCAATTAACCAATCTTGTTTTTGAAGAACCAGATGCTTTGATCGTGTCCACCTTGGCCGCTGAAGCAACCTTGCTTATTCAACAAGCCCGTGAACTCGGTTACGAAGGCCCGATCATCGGTGGCAATGGTTTCAATAGTCCCGCTATTCGCGAACAAGCTGGCGAAGATGCTGATGGCGTTATTGTGGGTGCCGCTTGGCACATTACCAACCCCTCCGAAATCAATGTGGCATTCGTGGATATGTTCGAAGAAGCTTATTCCACCAGCCCCGACCAATTTGCCGCCCAATCTTATACAGGCGCATGGTTGATGGCGACTGCTATTCGTTGTGCTGACTCAACTGACTCAGCCGATATCCGGGATGCGTTAGCTGAAATCGAAGATTTTGATAGCCCGCTGGGTGCTTTCTCCTTCGATGAAGACCGCAATCCGGTTCATGATCCAGTTGCCCAAATTATTGTTGACGGTGCGTTCGAAATTTTAAGTGAAGAAACTGCCGCCGAAGTATATGGCGAATAGTATCATCAATCTAGAACTAAAATTTAGGGGTGCGGTCTTGACCGTACCCCATTGCATGCCTAATTTTTTGCCATTATTTTCTTGCGGATAATTATACGATGGATATAACCCCCGATTTTATTGTTTTTGTTACCACCTTTGCCCTGATTGGCTTGCTATATATTGGCATATTCATGGGTCTAAAGATTGTGCTCATTGATGGCTTCGAGCATCCCTTGTTACAACCTTTAGGGCAGGAAATCGAAAAATCATTGGCCCAAGCTAATCAATCTGAGCAAACTCGACGATTTTTAAAGATCGCGCGCTGGTTTATGCCCGGCTTGGGGGTGCGATCCCTTATTTATATTTTTGCCTCCATTATTTTAGGCTTTCTAATTCCTTATTATGTTTTTACGAGCGGAATTTCCCAACATATCTTCGACTTTATCGGAGTCGTCAAACCCTACGAATTCCGCAACCCTGAACAACAATTCGTCAATATGTTGGCGCGGGGGAGTGTCTATAGCCTATTTGCGCTGGGGTATGCCCTCGTTTTTAGTATTCTGGGTGTCCTCAACCTCTCCCACAGTTCTGTTTATATGTGGGGCTCATTCGGTGGCCTCTTTGTAACCCTCGTCTTCGGGACCCCAATTTGGATGGCCTTACCTGTGGCAATGCTGGTCGCAGGCTTTTTCGGTATTTTGGTTGATCTGATTGCGTTCTTACCTTTACGTATTCGCAACGCACCGCGCATCTCGCAACTGATTACCAGCATTGGATTGGCGATTTTCCTCGTGAATCTCATGTTGGTCGCCCAAACATATATTGCTCAACAAGATTATTTCAGAGAACACGAAATCTTATTACGGCAGAAAGAATCATTTCCCCGCGAAAATCTGGAAGAAATGATTTATTTTGAGAAAATTCCGTTGGATGCTGAAACAGATCTTCAAACCCTAGACATGGGTCTTTTTGAAATTGATTTACAGCCTCTCGATATTTTGGGCATCCATATTTGGGATGAAATTCCCTTCCTCGTGCGGCCTATCCAGTGGACCATGTTTGTTATCTCAATGGTATTGATGCTTTTGTTGAGATTCTTGGTACTGAATACCAAGATTGGTAAAGCCATGCGCGTGGTTGCCTTCAATCAGCAAACGGCTAAATTGTTGGGGATCAATGTGTCGATGGTTTTCCTCTTCACGTTCTTTTTAGCGGGGGCCTTGGCCGGGGCGGCGGGCGTTTTGCAAGCGATGGCCTTTACCTTTGACCCGTTTATGGGTGAACAGGTGGCACTGGTCGGCTTGACCGTGATTGTCCTCGGCGGAATGGGCAATATCGAAGCGGCGGTTGTGGGAGCGTTCTTAGTGGCTAATATGCAAATTGCGACCATCGCGACTGGCTATAGTTGGCTTGAAGAAGCCATCGTCTTTTTGGCCTTATTTTTGACGTTACTTATTCGCCCCCAAGGTTTGCTGGGTGAACCGTTGCAGGATAGAGCATAATGTTTGATTTTATTTTAGATGCAATTTATTGGTTGGGTGATCTGGCGGTTGAAGCCGTCAATCAACTCTTTTCACCGCTATACCCTATCCTAACTCCTATCGGGGTCAATGAAACGAATTTTCAGTTTATGCTCGTTGGGGCGATTCTCGGCATTAGCATTTATATCACCTTGTACGGCGGTATGTTCTCGCTCGCCAATGCCGGATTTATGGCTGTCGGTGCGTATGTGAGTGTTATCTTGACCCAAACCTATGCGTGGGCCTTTTTACCCGCCTTAATGATGGGTATGGTCGTGGCGGGTGTTCTCGCGGTTTTTATTGGTTTACCTGTCCTCAGGCTAAACGATATTTATCTAGCGATTGCCACGATTGGCTTTGGCGAGATTATGGTGGTTTTGGTGCGTAATTTCGACAAAATCTATGAAGAAATTACGGGCAAAGAAAAAATCTTCACTGGTGGCGCAACGGGTATCAAAGGTATTCCGGTCACCACCGAAACAGGCCATCTGATTTTGTTTATTCTCGTACTGAGTTATTTTCTCTATCGCATGCACCGTTCCCGTTTTGGACGGGCTCTCGTTGCCATACGACAAGACCCCAATGTCGCGGCGAATATGGGCATTAATGTGGTTTACTACAAGAATATGGCCTTTATCCTTGGGGCGATGATTGCTGGCCTCGCCGGTGGTTTGAGTGGCCATTTAACCCGTATCATCACGCCTGAAGGGTATGGCTTTAATAAAGCGGTCGAGATTTTGAGTTATGCGGTTTTGGGCGGCACAGGTTCGCTGGGGGGCCCGATTATTGGCGGGATGGCTCTCGAATATTTACCCGAACTCTTGCGCCGGGTTGAATTTATCCAAGCGCTGAGTGATTTGGTCGGCACCGACCTCACCAAACAAGAAGCCCCCATTCGCGGCATGATTAACGGGGCAATTTTGATTCTGGTCATTGAATTCTTACCCGGTGGTCTGATTGACTTACCGTGGAAAGCTCCTTTCCGGAAGCTGTGGGCTTTAATTCAAACTCAACTCAAGTCTGAATAGACGAGGTTTAAAAAACACATACAAGCACCGTCTTTAGGGCGGTGTTTTTTGTTTGCTATCAAATTTATTTAGCCAGATTTTCTTGTGTACAGCCATAATATGTGCACAACTTCCTCACCATTAAGTGGCCACAGATATACCTCTAAATTTACACCATCTATTTCATCCCAGTTTGAAATTTAATGCGATAAAAATAAATTTTAAGTGTTTATATAAAGCAAAACACACTACAAGAATTTAACTAATCCAACAGAAAAATTAGAGCTTAATCATCTACCAAAACAATCAAGAATATAGTTGGACTATCTACTATGTTTCCCCAAAAAATAATGTTGGGTACTCTGGGCAGGACATATCCCATATTTGTAATTAATTTCAAGGAGTCATGGAAACGCCTACGATTTAGGATCGGCTCCATATGAGAAATCCATGATTGAGTTAAACAAGGTCAAGTTAGATGGAGGGAGGGAAACCTTGTAATTTAGAAATTCTCTATGTATTAAGCAAGTGAGTGGATCAGGCCTCGCTGAAATAAATGTCTGGTAAGAATTGTTTTCAACACCCTAAAACTTAGTCTATTAGTTTGTAAATTGACCTGAAATCAACAAACCAATTTTAGGAGGTAAAAATGAAGAAACGATGGCTAAAAGTCTTAGCTATAGCTGGACTTACGTTAATACTGGGTGCTTGTGCATGTCGTCCTCCGCTCTTGTCCTCTCAGTCTGTAACATTACGTGCACAAGAGCATTCTAACTGGTGTTGGGCCGCTAGTGGGGAAATGGTCATGGATTTTCTAGGAGTTGATGTCTCTCAATGTCAACAAGCCAATCAACGTCTCGGTCGGAATGATTGTTGTAATAACCCATTCCCTAACGATTGCAATAAAACAGGTTGGCCAGAATTCTCCGCTAACGGGTTTAAATTCGATCGAACGAATGACGCGCCATTGAGTTGGGATGAAGTACGATCCCAAATTCATTGTAAAGAAAAACCGTTTGCGTTTAGTTGGCATTGGCCAGGCGGAGGCGGACACATGATGGTTGTCTATGGTTATGTGACAATAAATGATGTTAACTATGTCTCTGTCTATGACCCATTACCCGTGGGTATAGGTACAGATGTAATTTACACT
Organism: Anaerolineae bacterium; assembly: GCA_050303635.1. GTDB lineage: Bacteria > Chloroflexota > Anaerolineae > Aggregatilineales > J027 > JAKEEQ01. Next base: position 3,410 of record JBNLCD010000145.1, on the reverse strand, counting down.
TATGATTACTATGACGAATCACCGGGGCACCACACACATTGGGATGATTTTTATAATGTGACATTGGAGGAATAAGATGATTAATCAATCTGGCGAAACAAGACTGGGAGTCCGTCGACCAACGCCGCGTGTTTTATTGCTTCTAGTCATCTTGTTACTTATCATTGTGGCAAGTATCTACTACTTCGTGCTTAGAGGGGAGGATGAAGGTGTGCCAAAACCTGATACAGTCGTAGATCAGCAAGAAGCCGCCGATAATGCACTAGGCATTATGCAAGATCTTGCAAAAGATAACTACACACTGCTAGGTTTTCAATCCGAAGAAGAAGCCAAATCAGCTACACTGGGGACACCCTTAACGGTTTATCTTGTGTATCTTGATGACTTACAAAACTTTGAAAACGAATCTACATCAAACGACTTACTCCAAGATTCGAAAATCGTAATGTACCCCGTCATGGTAGACGATACTATTCGGTCAGCCGTAGGCATTCAAAACAGTGAGGATGGCTGGACACCTGCCACCTTTGGTAATGCTACATTGATTAAAGCCATCGCTGAAATTGGCCTCAATAAGGATAGCTTTATTGTACAAGTATCAGCTCTCGGACTTTACTTTGTAGGTGAACAAAATGAAGATGGGTTGTTCTTAACTTCAATTACTGAAACGGGCTATGATTTACCCGTTGGGCGTCCTATAAAAGCTGAGCAGGTGTTCAGCATTCTGCAGGAAGCGGCACTTGATATTGACCCAGATTCTCCCATGTAAATCTTAATATCTTATAGGGAACTGATAAGTTATCAGTTCCCTATCTGCTTTACCATAAAATTTAACCCAGTGTATAGAAGATTGACTACCCGTTTATAAGAACTCAGTCAATCGCACCATAAATTTACACAATAATTACGTCGCAACACAAATTCAACACATAAAACCTCTTGTTCATGGTGATGTCGTGACCTCACTAAGAGACACCTCGATTTTTGCACAAATTTGATGCACCTAAATTTAGTCTGAATTTATCCCCCCATTCATTGATTTATAGTCATAGTTTGCTTAGTCTAGTAAGTAGATCGTTTGCGTTTGGCATAAAATTTAAGCCGTGTAGTTTAAAGACACAAACACCTAATTATCAAACATCATGCACTTATCTAGGAAAAATTAATGTCTCACTGGCGATGGATTATCCCGCTACTCATTCTTAGTCTTATTGGGTTACCCGCCGTTCCTAAAGCTCACGCTGAAGAAATCGAAGCTTCTGTTGAAGTTTTGGAAAGCGGTGTGGAAATCATGGAGCTTGGCTCCAAAACATGGAAAGAACTACAAGTCGATGCTTTTGTGAGCACCGGTGATCGTATCCGGACCGATGAAACGGGCTCGGCGTTGATTACATGGTTTGCCGATGGCACATTTGTAGAAATTCAACCCAATTCTGAACTGGTAATCGAAGAATTCTCCGCCACTGAAGAAGAATTTGTAATTGATGCCTCCTTGATTCAAGGCAGTGTATTTAACAGTGTGCATCGTATTATCAGCCCTGATTCCACGTATCGCATCAACACGTCTAATCTGACTGCAACGGTCCGTGGCACTGTTTTTGCGGTCGCTCTCGATGAAGATTTCCACACCACAGTTGCCGTCGTTGAAGGGACTGTTCATGCTGAAAGTCTTGAAACGTCCACAAAATTTGTCCCTGTCCCGGCTGGTACTGTTTTCACAGCCATAAGTTCAGCCGATATTGTAAGCACCCATACAGCGCAAGATTTCGCCGACGCTGATGCATCTCAATTGCAACTCGTGACAGATTTGCAATCATTTTATGAGACCATCCCTGCGAAAACCCGCAGTCTCAACCAAGCAACGACGCCAAATAGCGAAGCATCAGAATCTGGTAACAGTTCTGCGCCGCCACCCACCCAAATCACTCAGGAAAGCAGTTCAACTTCAACGGGTTCAACTGCACCTTCCCAAAATGAAAACGTAGCCACCGATGCGTCATCCAACGCGAACAACAGCAACACGGGGAGTGGCACGGGCAATAATGGCAATGGCAATGGCAACGGCGGCAGTAATGGCAACACTAACAATGGCAACGGCAATACCAGCGGGAACCAGAGTGGCAATAAAAACAAAAATAATTAATTGAGGCATCATATTATTGATGTGGGGAGGGGGCTACGGCATGCCGTAGCCTTTTTTTATGGTCCGACATTGCCCTGCAAAAAAGAAACGAATTTCAAATGACCTCTCTCTCGTTCAAATTTACATCCCTGCTATAATGGCCCTTTGCTAAAATCCCTGAGAAGAGGAGAAAACCCCCTTATGGCCATCAAGCCTGACCATTGGATTCGTAAAATGTGCCTTGAGCACAATATGATTACCCCTTTTGAAGAAAAACAAGTACGCGCCGGCTCAATTAGCTATGGATTATCCAGCTATGGCTACGATATTCGCGTCTCTGATGAATTTAAAGTTTTTACGAATGTGCACATGCCCATTATTGACCCCAAGAATTTTGACCCAGCTTGTTTTGTTGATATTAAAGCGGATATCTGTATTATCCCGCCCAATTCTTTTGCGCTAGCGCGGACCATTGAACACTTCAATATTCCTCGCAATGTCTTATCGATTTGTGTCGGTAAATCAACCTATGCGCGGACGGGTTTGGTGGTGAATGTGACCCCACTTGAACCTGAGTGGGAAGGATTCCTGACATTAGAAATTAGCAATACCACCCCTTTACCTGCTAAAATCTATGCAAACGAAGGCATTGCGCAACTCCTTTTCTTTGAAAGTGACGAACCTTGCGAAGTGTCTTATGCTGATCGGAATGGTAAGTATCAAAACCAAGTAGGCGTGACACCGCCACGTCTTTAAGGAGCAGTTGAGTGAGTATTGATAAACAAACACTAAAACAACAGGCGGGCGAATATGCCGTCGATAATTTTATTGAATCGGGTATGGTTGTTGGACTGGGACATGGTAGCACTGCGATTTGGGCAACCCGTCGAATCGCCGAACATTTGGAGAGTGGGCACTTAACAGATATCGTAGCTATTCCCTGCTCACAAGAAGTTGAACAAGAAGCCCGTGCCTTAAATATTCCCCTGACTGATTTTTCATCACATTATGAAATTAATGTGACGATTGATGGGGCCGATGAAGTCGACCCGAATTTACAAGTAATTAAGGGTGGGGGCGGGGCGCTTCTCCGTGAGAAAATTGTCGCCCAAGCCAGCCGCCGTCATATTATTGTGGTCGATGAATCAAAATTGAGTCCGGTATTGGGTATTAATTTTGCGCTACCCGTCGAAGTTATCCCTTTTGGGTGGCAATCTCAGGTGCAAAACATCAAATCACTCGGCGCAAAGATCAAATTGCGCCGCAATGCTGACGGCGAACTATTTGT
>JBNLCD010000144.1:0-10836 GCA_050303635.1 Anaerolineae bacterium | reverse complement strand
AAACGCATCATCCCGTCCGTGACTAACATATCCCGATTATTTCAGCAAACCACATTAGCCCCTTGCTTTACAATCAGCTTTGGCATCATCTGATTCTATGCTTAAGACTAAAACAAAGCTTACGTTCTTAACCCGAACTGAGGTTTTTTAGCAAATTAATCGGACGTGGCGTGCGGCAGACGGAACCAAAAACGTGCACCCCAACCATCTACATCCGCATTTTCCATGCCAACCATGCCGTCTAATTGTTCAAGAATCCGCTGGACAATTGATAAACCTAAACCGTGCCCGTCACTATTGATATGCGCACTCGCCAACCGTACAAAGGGCGTGAACAACTTGGCTTGTTTATCGGGCGGCACACCGGGCCCATTATCAATCACGGCATATTCAACATAATCATCTTCCACGATGGCTTCAATTTTCAGTCGTGGGGGACGACCGCCATATTTGAGGCCATTGCTAATATAATTGACCCATACTTCCTCAAGCCACGGGGCATAACCACAGGCGGGTGGAAGTTCATCGGGCACAATAACTTCCGCTTCATATTGAAGCAAAATTTGTTCGAGACGAAACAGGCTATCATCCACCACGCTTTTCATGTTGACGTCGTGGAGAAACAAATCATTCGAATCATGTTGGCGAATATGGGCTAAGAGCAAGAGTTCCTCGATGATGTTAAACATCTTTTTGCCCGTGAGCCGAATATGCTCGAGCAACATATTCGATTCATCGTCCCAATCCACATTTTTCTCACTCAGAAGCAGGGCGGCGTTGATAATAATGCTGAGGGGGCTTTTTAAGTCATGCGCAACCGTATGCGTAAAGGCGTCCAATTCTTGAATCAAGTGTTCGCGATTTTCTTCGGCCAACGCTTTTTCATCAATCAACCTTTGTTGTTCAAGGGCTTGTTCAATGACGGTCGGCAGATAATCTAAATAGGTCTGATTATCCTTGACCAAATATTCAAGCGCACCATTTTTTAACGCTTCGACGGCCATTGAAGGTTCACTATACGCGGTGACCATAACCGTTGGCGGTAAAGGCTGATGATCGCGAATCAGATTCGGCCCCTTACAATCTGGCAAATCATAATCGATGATGACCAAATCATAGTGATGCGCATCAATTTTGGCCAAACCTTCTTGGCCCGTTTCCGCTAGATCGACCACATAACCCAATCGTTCCAGCCTTTTTTGGACGATGCGCGCGAGACCATTATTATCTTCCATGTATAGAATGTGTTTGGGCAAGTCCATTCGTCATCCTTGATGTATAGTAGGCAATTAATCCTGAACACCAATACTCATGGCGGCCACAATCGTGCCGAGTGTGTGAATACTTCGACAAAAAATATCGTAATTAACGGATTTCACAATATATGCATTACAGCCCAGCTCATAACAACGTTGAATTTCCTGATCGCTATCAGTTGAGGTGAGAACAAATATCGGAATATGCTGGGTGCGCGGATTTTGCTTCAAGGCTTCCAGAATCTGGAACCCATCGGTTCCCGGCAAGTTGATATCAATAATACACACTAATTTTTCACGGAGCAGACTAAACCCCAAGGCCGAGTCGAGAATGAGTTGGAGCGCTTTGGACCCATCATGAATTTGATGGATTTCAATGGCTTGATCTTGCGGAATGCCGCGCCGTAAATTTCGCTCAATTAAACGCGCATGGCCCACATTATCCTCAATCAAGACGATATTAAGATTTTGCATAGCCGTCCTCACTCAGTACATTGTTCGGGAGGCTAACATAAAAGGTTGTGCCTTCTCCCAAATCAGAAGTGAACCAAATACGGCCATGATGGCGGCGAACAAGCGTCTGCACATACGCTAAACCAATACCTTCGCCTTCGGTATCGCCATAACTATTGACGCGGCGAAATAGTTGAAAAACACGATGGGCTTGGTTTTCAGGAATACCCCGACCATTATCTTCAACGACAAAAATAATTTCATCCTCAGTCGATTCTGAGCGAATTTCAATTTTACCTTTACGCCGGGGATCCAGATATTTGATGGCATTACTCAACAAATTCCCCCAAATAATCTTCATTGCAATGAGGTCGGCATGTACGGTAGGGAGTGGGTCAATCTTAATTTCAACGGAGCGCATTTTATGGGCGAGATTGCGGAGTTCTTCTGTAACGATGTCATTCAAATCAATCTTCACGATATTGAGGTCACGCCGTCCAAGTTGAGACAATTTTAGAATCGCATCAATTTTCTCATTCATTTCGATGGATGATGTTTTGATAAATGAAAGCGATTCTCCAATATCCGTTATAATTTCGGACGGCAATTCTATCTGATAAGGTTCTTTCTGAAGCGATTCTAACGTATATTCAAGCTCACCGAGATAGCCCTGAATATTGATAAGCGGGTTCCGTAAATCATGTGAAATAATATGGGTGAACTCCATAAGCTCTTTATTCAGTTGCTCCAGTGCATACGTACGGCGTTGAACCCGCAATTCCATTTCCGCATTGGCATTGATGATAGCAATCTCTAAGTTTTTACGTTCAGTAATATCACGGATGGCACAGGTAATCGCCACAACAGCTTGGGTATCGTCCCGCAGTGGCGAAAAATGAGCGCTATACCAATGGCGATCCCCTTCGGGCATATCCATCCAATAATCCGTGACCTGGAGTTGACCTGTCGCCATAACATTTGTTACAGCGTCGCGAATCATGGCATGCAGATGTTCGGGCAAAACTTCATAAGCGCTGTGATTCAACGATTCTTCAATGGGAACATATAAAACATCAGGACCGGGCGCATGGACTTCTAGAAAATACCCGTCGGGATCAATCACCACAACCAAATCATTAATGGACGTCATCACAGATCGTAATTTTTGTTCACGGGCTTCTAATTCAACCATGATGCGCTGTTGTTCAGAAATATCATGACCGGCAAAATAAATTAGATTATCACTGCTAACTGAAGCACTCCATGAAATCCATCTATAGGTTCCGTCAGCGCATTTAATCCGGATTTCGAAGGCATCGGTTAATTGTTCATCATTGTTCCAATTCGCCGTATCAAAGCCCAAGGCGGTCTTGTCGTCTGGGTGCAGAAGATCGGGCAACCGCAGAGCATATAAATCCTCAAGCTTATAGCCTAAAATCAGACTCCATGCCGAGCTCAAGCGTTGGAAATACCCATTCACATCAATAATGGCAATCAGATCGTGGGTCAGTTCGTAGATTTGATCCGCTTCAACTTGGGCTACCCGTTGGGGAAGTAATGTATTTAATAAGTTAGCGAGCATTTTCATGAATTCAATATCATCCGCATCAAATGGTTCTTGACGACGGTCTTCATTGACACTGAAGAACGACAACGTGCCCAAGCCATCCCGTTGTAGCCAAATGGGGGTGGCAATATAGGAACATTCACCATATTCCTCAAGCGAGACTGACTTAACGGGAGATTCCCGCACATCATGAAAAGCTATTATTTCGACGGTTTCTAACGTAAATTGACAGATGCTTTTTTTAAGTTCAATCCGCTCATTTAAACGATATTGATAGCCATCGTTGCCAATATAAATGGCTCGCAAATAATCGCCCTCATGTTGCATGATGACGCCTTGTTTGAGGCCAAAATAGGCCATGCCCGCCTCAAGAACTTTTTGAATTTGGGCATGAAACCCGCCACTAGTCTCAACCATAATATCGTGGATGATTTGCAAATGCTGACGATGGATTTCGACCTGTCGTTGGGATTCTTGCAAGTCCGTGATATCACGGATATTAAAATAAAAAATATTTTCTTCGAGAATAGGGAAAGCGTTCCATAATAACCATTTATACGTATTATCTTTGCAACGGAAACGCGCCAAAAAATCATTCACGCGAATGCCGCGTTGGAGCTGGAGAAATTGTTCACGGGCTACTTCGATATCATCCTCATGTAAAAAATCGCGCACATTCAGGTCAATCAATTCGCCGGGTTGATAGCCCAACACCGATTCCCATGTATTGGTTAAACTCACAAAATTGCCACTGAGATCACTGATACCAATCATGTCGATGCCCAGCTTTTCCAGCAAATCAAGCGAGCCGAGATGGGTACGAATATCGCGCACAATCATCACATAACTATGGGCTTCTAGCTGTGCGATCGGAATAATATTCAGGATACAACTAACCGTGGTACCATCGTGCTTTTTTAATTTGAGGGGGATCTCTTGATTGGTTTCATATTTTTCAACTAGTTGATGTTCATCTTGCGGACGGGCACCTAATTGCGTAATGGACTGCCCAATTAGTTCTTCCGTGGGATAACCAAAAAGGGTGTCAAAAGCAGGGTTAAGAAAATCAATTTGGCCATTGGCTTGCACAATAATGACCGGATCAGGATGATGGGTATACAAGGCATTGAGCAAGGTATAATGGGCGTGTAGAGCTTGTTGCAAGTCAGGCTTATCCTGCGCTAACTCACTTAGTTCTTGCCGATATTGATCTAAGCTACCTGCAAAGTTCGACACTGCCAGATTATCCTGAACATTTATTATCAGTTTATTGTTTGCCTCGTCACAGCGTATCTTGCCGATGAATCATTCTGCTTAGGTAACCAATAAAATAGGATGGTGGGCAAAGATTAACGGCTAGAACAACGGACAGCATAATGTATTTTAACTAAATAATGCGGGTTATAGACCGAACCCCCTCACAGAGGTAGGTTTTTCATGTAAGGGTAAAAACAGGCTGGGGGCGTGACCGCTATGGATTTATTCGAGAGCGGCTGACGGGCTAGCACCATTATCCCAAACTTAGGAGCTAGTCCCATTTGAGCGCAATCATTAAAACCCTACCCTGATGAGAAACCGATCCCCCTCTGTCGCTAACGCGACGTCTCCCCCATACATGGGTAAGAAAGAATCCGCCACAATCCAGCCTCCCCTGTGTTCGGGGGAGGTGGCCGCAGGCCGGAGGGGGTTGTCAAAACATACCCTGCATTTAATTGTTAAACTTCATTATCGCCCCTACACCACAAGGCCATTTTTTACAGAGTGTTGTAAAGATAGGATACAGCCTGTTTGTTACCTTGAAATTTGGGGTAACAAGATAGGCTGAATGCCTCTGTTTAACTGCCCTGCAAATGTATCCATTTTGACGAGAACTATAACTTTATTATAGTCCTCGTCAAAATTTAACCAAGCAGTTATAAAATATCTTAATGCTTAGCCCGTTGCTTTTCTGTCTGCCAATCAATACCTAATTGTTTAGCCGCTGTTTGGGGGCTGAGCAATCCTAGATTAATTTGCTGGGCGAGCAACTCAATGGCCTCCCGTTGATCAACTGGTAAGGCTTCACCCCAATGAACCTCCACCGGTTGGTCATAAGCATAATCACCCAGCATCAAGAGCCGTTGACTGATGGCTTCTAGCGCATAACCATATTGACGACGGAGAAGCTCTGTTTTGGCAATCTGATCGAGATAGGCCACCCGCACGCCCAAATTAGTGACGCCTTTGAAATGCTGAGGGTCGCCGGTTAGCATGGTCACGCGGCTCTCCGCCAGAAACGATTCCGTCAGTAATTGCAAGAAACGCAAGGAGGCGGTTAAGTCCGATTGCATCTCCAAATTGAAGACTTGAGCCTGTTTTTCGGGAATGACCCAAAAATCATCTATACCACTTGCTTGGACATGATTCGCTTCAAAGCCAACGCCGACGGTACGCGGATAAGCATGAAAACGCAAAATCCGCGCCGTATCGGAAGCCACCTTATTGATTAAATCATTGAGATGGACATGCGGCAATTCATCCCGCCCATAATAACCCATTGGATTCTTCTGGTGTTCCCAATCAACAATCGGACTCAACGGATAAGGCCAAATGACCTCATCTTGGAGTTCCCACCGACTGCCCTTGCGTTGATAATCGCGTACCAACCATTGCCCATCATCGTTCACAATATCCTGACGGTAAGCAATGCGCCCCACTTTCCAATGAATTTCGTACCACAACACTTTTTCATAGTCATCGGCATCCCAAAAAACAAGGACATTCGCGCTATTCAGATTAATGATGCGGGGATAGGGTTCAGCGGGCAAAATCCGCGTAAAAACATGGCCGGTTAATGCGCCATTTAAAGCAAACGTGGCCAATAAGACCGCGGATTGGTTGGCTTGCCATGCGTCGCGGAGCCACTGTTCAGAAATTGTTTCGGCATCGGATGTCAATTCAAGGGCGGGGAAGTCTGGCACCAAAAATGCCACGGTGCGGTCAATGACTTGCCGACATAAATTAAGCGTCACATTGTCATCAATCTCGCCATCGGTTTTGAGATGTTTGGGATGATCACCGTTATAGTAGCGCCACTTGTGCGCTTGTTCTTCACGGCGAGCGCGTAATTCGCGTTCGGCTTGGGTGCGAATGGTCCGATCATCGGGTAAATATTGGGTTGCGGCTGGCATAATTTTCTCCTAGAAATTTGCGTTCGGATCGAGTGGGGATGTGCTACAGTAGAGTTATTGATTGAGGGGCTGGCCCTGCCATGAGAGGATAAAAAAATAGAATGCTTGAACAAACGTGGGCGGAAAATTTCGCCGCCGATTGGATTGAGGCGTGGAACTCACATGATATCGAGCGTATTTTGGCGCATTATCATGATGATTTTAAAATGACCTCACCGCTGATTGTCCAACGCATGAACGAACCCTCCGGCACATTACACGGCAAGGCGGCCATTCAACCCTATTGGGAAATTGGTCTCGCGGCGCAACCTCCGCTCCATTTTGAATTGGTGGAGGTCCTCGTCAGTGTTAATAGCATCGCCATATCGTATCGGCGCACTTCGGGTAAATCAGCTGTGGAAATTTTAATTTTCGACGATGCGCGGCGGGTGATTCAGGGCATCGCGCATTATGGGGCGTGATTTAGGCGATCATTCATCTGACAGTGGATGGGCACATCGGCCCATCCCTACCAGTTGCCAAAATAGTTTATTAACTGGCGCGTATAAATGCGAATCAGCAAATGTGAATGGACTTATTCTGTGCAACAACATCATATCGGTGTACCTAATTAATAACGGATATGGTAGGGCGGCACCGATGTGTGTCGCCGTCATCGAACCATAGAGGCTGATGAAGATGGTCCAACACTTTAATCGAAATGTATAAGGGGACATACCTATGCGTAAATTTGCTCAACTTATCCTGATAATCGCCCTCCTGAGCGGCATCCTGAGTCTCGCCGCACGACCAACGCGCGCCAATCAAGCCTTGGCCGTGACCACCGCGCTAGATACATCTTTCACGTTGGATACGTCCCAATTTAATGCCGGTGACCTGCTCGAAGTTTCTGACCCGTTTTATGGTGAAATTGAGCTAGTAGACGCGACAACTGTCCGCTATCGTCCACGCCAAGCTGGTCAGGATTATTTTACGTTGACCTTTGCCAACGATTCGCTTGAAATTGCGGTCACTGTTTTAGATGCGGTGGCGTTTTGGATTGAAGACGATTTATATGCCCTGACCCTTATTGATTACCCAACAGCGACAAATACCTATATCACGGCGATCAATGATGCGGGCCAGAGTGTGGGGTATTGGGGTGATGCCGACGACAACTTCTATGCCCTGACACGCGCCCCGAATGGCGAATTCACGTCACTTGAATTTGATGAAACCGTCACTTATGCCCGTGCTTATGGTATCAATGCGAATGGCCAAATCACGGGGACGGCCCGCGTCGGTCGTCAAATTGTGGGCTTTAGTCTTGCCCCCGACGCAGACGAATCGCTATTCTTTTCTTATGCTGGCTCACCCGCCACTTCGGCTTATAAAATCAATGATGCCGGACAAATTGTAGGCCGCGCCGCCGATGTGAATGGCATTCATGCTTTTGTGCGGCAACCCGATGCGGAAATGATTTTATTTGATATGCGCCTCGCGAATGCCTATACATGGGCGCTCGGCATTAACAATCAAGTCGACGTGGTGGGTTTTTATGCGGATGAGAATGATCAATTTCACGGTTTCTGGCAATTACCGACGGGTGCCTCCGCCCCAATTGATATGCCCGATGCCACCCTCACCCGCGTCTATGATATTAGTGACCGTGATATTCTTGTCGGGGAATACGCTTTAGACGAGGAAGGTGGTGTACGCCATTCACCGGAACACCTGAATTTTAATCCACCCGCCAACGTGACTGTTTTTTACGCATTTATCTATATCCCCGACGAACGCATCATCACCTATTCATTGCCGGATGCGCAATCAACTTCAGCGTGGGGAATTAATAATTATGGGCAAATTGTGGGTGTATATGTGGATGAAGCAGGCTATACACATGGCTATCAACTGGATAGATTAACCCATCTTTATGTGGAATTTGAGCCACCTGCCACAGACTAATTTTAACATAATCCCACCGTCTTAATCTAGCCGAGCGGCACGGATTCAGCAGAGGTAAAACGATAGGGAGAATAACATCATTCTCCCTATTGCGCGTTATTATTTCATGGCATTCGAATAAGCCGAAAACGCCGAGCCAACGAGAATGATAAAGGTCAATGGTCCACACACAACCAAGCCCAAACCGCCCGTGACGGCAATCACGACAAACGACACGACCAGATAAATCCAGAAGCCGATCATGGTCATACAACCCATCCCAAAATTACCGGTGATCATATGCCCGATCCCCAGGAAGCCAAACCACCCTGCCACAAATTCAACAAGGGCGACCAGACACCCTGTCATCGAATTGCCGCCCGTGGCTTGTTGCTGAATATAGACATTTTGCGGCGGCGCAACCATGACCGATGAAGGTGGTTGGGGTTGTTGAAAATAGGGTGAAGGATTCGGTTGTTGATAAGCCGTTTGCTGTTGTTGCTGATAGGGGTTATTGAAACTCGGTGACGGGCTTGGCGCTGGACTCGCTGGGCGCGACTGAGCTGTTTGAAGCGCGGATACAATCTGTTGGGAACCTGCAATCGTATTCGCTGATGAAATTTGAAAATTCGGTAGGTTTTTTAAAGCATTAAACGAAGCCGGTAAATCCGCCGGAAGCGATGCGTTGTCAACAATAATCGGCACCACGCTGACGTTTGGATTGTTCAACGCGGTTTGAAGCGCGATGGTATCATCGTCCTGCGGATTGTTAAGCCAGCCACCTTGACTCCAACTTGCACCGATAATGACCAACAAGGCCCGCGCGCCATTCACTTCACTCACAATATTGCTATTGAGAATCGTTGAGACTCCAACGACTTTCGAATCCGTCAATTGCGAGCTCAGTTGCGAAAATAAACTGGTGGCGACTGACGGCTGATCATGCGTTTTATAACTAATAATTAAAGTAGACATGTCCACAAATCCCTTTTTGGACAATTATGTAAACTGTGTAAGATGATGACTGAGTTACGCCCAAATCAAGGGGCTAAAGCCACCTTGTTATAACTAATTTGGGGATTACTGGGCCTGTTCAGCCCTAGATTATGCCTTCAACAAGGGTCTTCAGGCTCTTGTCTATCCAAAACTCACATTAATTTATTTTAACCCATTATGCCCGCCTGTGCTCCTAGAAAATACCTGAAAAGTGTGATTGAACTATACGCCAAGCTATCCCACGCTAAATCTAAGCTGGGACAGCTTGTTTTTTGTTGTAAGTAAAGCGGATCACATGATCCCTGTGTGGAATATCTATTTTCTGGGTATGATAGTTTTTTTTGTTGTAAAACTCAGTGAAGTCATCAATCGGTTAGCGCTATAGTTGTCATTAAATTGACAAGGAGATGCACCATGAAACTTCTGCTCACGTCGGCTGGCATCAAAAACCCCAGCATCCACAAGGCACTTGTTAATCTCTTGGGCAAACCGATTGCCGAGTGTACCGCTCTGTGTATTACGACCGCCAGCTACGCAATGTCCAACGGGGCTCACATGGCATGGTTGTACTTCACTGGACAAGTCCCTACCCCGATGGTTGAACTTGGTTGGAAATCGATGGGTGTGTTGGAACTCACCGCCTTGCCGAGTGTTGGTCGAGATATATGGGTGCCCACGGTCCAAAATTGTGATGTTATACTGGTCAATGGTGGCGATCCCTTGTATTTGTCCTCTTGGATGAAGCAATCTGGCTTGGCGGAACTCTTGCCATCCCTGCGCGCAGTTTATGTGGGATTGAGCGCGGGCAGTATGGTCATGGCCCCGCGTATTGGTGACGATTTCGTCGAATGGAAACCGCCCACCGGTGGGGATGAAACGTTGGGATTGGTCGATTTTGCGATATTTCCGCACCTTGATCATGAAATGTTACCCGAAAATACGATGGCTGACGCAGAACGCTGGGCCGCAACGATGCCAATGTCCACCTATGCCATTGATGACGAGACCGCCATCCAAGTGGTTGACGGCGGGGTCGAAGTCATCTCCGAGGGTCATTGGAAACACTTTGCGCCGTAAATGAGGCCGAAGAAATCAACTCTGGCGAGCTAGCTTGACGTATGCCAGCTATTGCAAAAGATAAGCCTGCCCTCACTCCCTGCCCCCTCGCAGAGGTGGTTTTTTAATGTTTGAGATGTGAAAACCCTAATCGGGATTGTTGAGTTACGGGGGCATACGCAGATACCGTATCTACCAATGACGTCATTAATCCGTTTGGCACAACACAATTGATGTACCCAAATCCGTAAAACAGTTGCGTGCTATTCATAAGTTAAGACCGACCAGCTAGTGAGGCCACTGGTAGGGAAAAATCTATGTATTTTTCCGCTTAGGATGAGATGGAAATAATAAACCTGCCTTTGTAAACCCCAACTTGTTTCAATCTACCATGCCCAAAAATCGACAAAAT
>JBNLCD010000143.1:0-10848 GCA_050303635.1 Anaerolineae bacterium | reverse complement strand
GATGGCACAATGGTTGTAGTGGAAGATGGTAAACAATATCGTGACCGCACAGTACCGGTTCGCGTGACCCGCTATATCCTCAGTAGTGCAGGTAAGATGTATTTTGCGCAATTAGCTGAATAAATCAAACGTACCTCGAAAACCTAAAAGCTCTTTCTGAAATTTACTTAGAAAGAGCTTTTTACTTTAGATGCTACAACAACCACAAGTACAACTTCCCGCAAATGCGGTTGATTCATCATCAGGGGCAGGGGTAATTAATTGCTCAGGGGGTGCTACATAACCATCGGTGCCGCGCAATAACATCGCTGTTTGCGCCATATTGTCTAGCGCTGGATATAATTTGTCGCCGGGACAAACTGTCTGTGAATTAAAATCGCGATGTCCGGCTAAATGAGTGGCTCGCAAACGTAAAGCCAGCCAATTGACAAGTTGCTGGGTCGCATTGAGTTGCTCAGTGGTAGGTACACTTTCTGTATGGAAATTACCAAGTAGACATATACCCAACGTGCCAGTGTTGCGGCCTTCAGTATGGGTACCCCGTGTCACCAGTTTGCGGCCTTCATAGATAATCCCACTTTTACCTACACAAAAATGATAGCCAATATCCGCCCATTCACGTTTATCCATGTGCAGATTTTGCACAGCTTTAATAGTGGCATCGTCATTTTCTTCATAGAGAGACGAGTGGTGGATTACCAACGTATTATAGATATCCCGCAAATCTTCAGTATAAACACGATAGCCTTCTGGATTATCAAGGCTGTAGAGGCCATGTTCCTCTTCGGCTTCAAGATTGGCTGGGCGTGCACCCCATTCAGTCCGTTTAACAATAGCTGGGCGTTCCGCAGTCTTGAGACGCGCCAACCGAGCAGGATCCACTGTAGGAGTTGGTAAACTAGCTGAATCGGCGTTGTTCGGAAGCAGTAAATAACCCAAACCAAGACCACCTGCCGCGCCTACGCCTGTTCCTAAAACTAATAAGGCTAAAAAGTCGCGACGGGTGAGACGTTTTGATTTTTGGGGTGGCCGATACATTCCTGCTAATTATCCTTTTACGAAAGCTTGGAAAGTCTTTTTCTTTTAGCGTTTTGCCTTAAGCATAAGTCAAAAAAATCAAAAACAAAAGACGCACCATCTCAGCGGTGGGCAAGCGTTTTGTCGATGTCAACAATTGTGCTTACATGCAATTCTTGTATAATGCAGACAAATTCCCAAAACAGATTAGAGATATATAGGTAACGAATGGCAAACAAAGTCAAAGATCGCTATTACTTAATGAGTCTCGGATGTTCAAAGAATACGGTTGACTCTGAATCAATGGCGCAACTTCTCAGTCGAGCTGGTTTTAAAGGAACGAATGACCCAACCCAAGCAGAAGTCTTGATTGTTAATACCTGTGGCTTTATTGGCCCAGCCAAAGATGAAAGTATTTCAGTTCTCAATGAACTGGCTGGATTAAAAACGTCCGAACAATATCTGGTCGCCGCCGGATGTTTATCCCAGCGGTACGGTGATATTCTGGCGCAAGAAGTAAACGGATTAGATGGCATTATTGGCACACGACGCTGGATGGATATTGTTGATTTGGTGCAACGGATGCGTACACGTAAACATCCTGAACCTTTGTATCACCTACCCACCGAAGCGCAAACCGTGGGGACCGATGAACATGATGCTCTGCGGGTGAGTATGCAAGGCGCGAGTGCTTATCTCAAGATTGCCGATGGTTGTCGCCGTCCGTGTGCATTCTGCGCGATTCCGACTATCAAGGGAACCTTGGTCAGCCGTCCGGTGGACTCCATTTTGAATGAAGCCCGTATTTTACGTGATCGTGGTGTCCAAGAACTCATTTTGATTGCGCAAGACTCGACTGATTACGGTAATGATTTAGGCATGAAAAATGGTTTAGCTCATTTACTCAATCAATTGGTTAAGGCTGTGCCAGATTTGCCGTGGATTCGGATTATGTATGCTTATCCGGGTTATGTGACCGAAGAATTGATGGACACGATGGCGACTCATTCCCAAATTGTGAATTATTTGGATATTCCGCTTCAACATGGCAGTCGTCAAACCCTTTTACGGATGCGTCGTCCGGCCAATACGGATTGGGTTTATAAGACGCTCGGCAAAATGCGTGAAAAAATGCCGGATATTGCGATTCGGACGACCTTTATTGTGGGCTATCCGGGTGAAACTGATGAAGAATATGCTGAACTCGTCAAATTTGTAAAAGATATGCAATTTGACCGCGTTGGTACATTTACCTATAGCTACGAAATTGGAACACCCAGCGCCGAACTACCCAATCAAGTGGATGATGCCGTCAAAGCCTATCGTCGAGATAACTTGATGGAAATTCAGCAATCCATTAGTTTACAACGTAATCAAGCCCAAGTTGGCCGCATCTTAGATGTATTGGTTGAGGAACATGCCGAAGTTGAAGATGATGACGGCAATCCGACGGGAGAAATGATCTCAATTGGCCGTTCCTATCGGGATGCGCCAGATGTTGATGGCTATGTGATGGTTGAAGGTACAGCGCCTATTGGAGAAATTGTACCGGTTCGTATTACAGGTGCGATGCTGTATGATTTAGTAGGAACCGTTGATTTGTCTAATCCAACGGTCATTCAACCCGGTCAGATTTTTGGACCCGGTGAGTTAAATCCCTAGAAAATCATTTAGCGGATTCAGTATTTTGTGGTATATTCTAAACGTGAGTTTATTGAATTGTTTTTAGTTGCATAGAATGGATTGGGTTGTATGAACAAATGTCCCAATTGCGGGCATGAAAACCGCGCTGGCGAAATTCTCTGTACTAATTGTAGTCAACCTTTAGTAGAGGGTGTTTCAACATCCACTAAAAAAATTAGTGAAGAAGAACAAGCTGAGGTTTCTCAGAAACTTGGTGAAAAAGTCTTAAATCAAGACAATGACAACGATGTTTTCCCAGCGAGTGCAACCCTGCGGCTTGAAATTGTTGGTAGTCCAATGCCGATTAAAGTGAAGTTTACCAAGGCTAACTTGACATTGGGGCGTCGCGATCCAGCAACGGGAACACTACCAGACATTGACTTAGCGCCATTTGCAGGTTATCGCATGGGGGTTAGTCGGCGACACAGTGAAATTCGCCGGAATGATGATGGTTATCTTGAACTGCTCGATTTAGGAAGCAGTAATGGCACATTCTTAAATGGCCAAAGATTACCGCCCCATACACCCTATCGGGTGCAAAATCGAGATAAGATGGCTTTGGGACAAATTGTGATGGAAGTGATCTATCAAATTGATGGACCTTCACCACAGACGCCACCCAAAACCAATGAACTAGACGAAACGAACCCGACTCGTCCAGAATCTTTGATGACGCAACCTAGCAAACCAGAGAAGTTGAAAAAGGCACTGGAGGATGTAAGTGCGGCGATGGGCGGCACAACGAAGCTCTCACCGGACACATTGGCAGATATTGCGAATCAATCTGGCAAGCAATCTGCATCGGATTCTAGCGACAAGCCTGATTTTGAAGTAAACACAGTCAAACTTGATAATGATGAACGGCAAGATTTAGTTGATCAAGCTAAAAAAGATGCCCAATCTGCAATAGATCAGGCACAAGAAGTTTCAGATAACATTGATTCAGACACTGATAAATCAGACTAAACTCACAGCACAATCTGATAAATTATTTGCCGTCGAGTGTTGCAAAATACTTGGCGGCAAATCCTCCACCATCTGTTGCAATCAAAACCCCTGATAGTTTATTGATAATTAACTCACCAAAATGACTAATTAAACGGTCAATTTGATTCGTCATCACCATCATATAATCTTCCCATGCAACACCTGCCGGAAGATTACCTTCATCTAGTGAGCGCATACTATCTACATAAGCAATCACAGGTTGGGGATCTTTGAATACTAGCGCACTCGGCACTTCATAACGTACCACACCGCGAAAATGGCGAGCTAATTTGACAGAACCATTTTCAAGATCAAAGCCATCATAAGAAATGGTGTTTTCTTCATCGGCTGGAGGATAACCTAAAAGCGTCAGTGCACGGCGCTTTAAGGTCGCAAATTCAAGCATAGTAAATTGACTATTCACCGCCGTAACCAAAATCCCATCCGGTTTCATGACGCGATGTATTTCATTTAACGCGACATTAATATCTGGCATGTGATAGAGCATATGGTTGGCTAGAATAATATCAAAAGTGTTGGAGGGGAAAGCAATATTTTGCGCATCTTGCACGACAAATTTTGCTTGATGGGCATGGTCATTTTGCGTGGCTCGATTTAACATGCCATATGACAAATCAGTTGCAAAAAGATGCCCTTGAGGAATACGCTGTTGGATTTGATCAATATATACACCCATACCACAACCAACATCTAGCACCCACTCGTTGCCCTGCCAATGTTGATGTTGTCCCAAAACCCATTCAGGGAAGCTAAATTGAGGAACTGTGTATAATTCATGTGTCCGTATACGGGTTTCTAAATGTCGTTCATCCGCATAAGCACGCTTCATGAGATTATCACGGTCTGTATAGTTGGGTGATGATGGTTGGTAATCAGTCACGCTTCTATAAAACCTTACACTATAATGAAAACATGAAAAGTTATTTCAAATTACAATTAGTCTATCGTTGTTAACTGTACCACACAATTGTACTGCGCGAAACTTAATTTTATTCCCCGGTGGAATCTTCATGATAAATCACGCATAATATATAAAAATTCATTGTTACGGATGATAGATTAGCTGAATTATGTCTAACCAAAGTGCACCACAATTTATAGAAGATGATTTTGGCGGGATCATGGCTCCCAATGCGCCACCCATGCCAGAACTCGATCCAAAACGAGTCGAACAACGACGCAAATTATTTGTGCCGAGCTTTGACTTGTATCTTTTGGTTGTGGTTGCGGCCCTCTGTGCATTTGGTTTATTGATGGTCTACTCGGCAAGTATTGATGCATCCTTTTTAGCAACGGAAGATCAAACCACAACTTACTTCTTTGGTCGTCAACTCCGTAATTTTGGTGTTGGGCTAGTAATTATGTATGTTCTGGCGCGTTTAGATTATCGTATCTGGCGACGCCTGAGTGTACCTATGATGATTGCCATTATGTTTTCACTGGTCATCGTTCTGCAATTTGGTGACCGCCGTTTGGAAGCACAACGGGCATTGTTTAGAGGTTCATTTCAACCGGGCGAAGCGGCTAAATTAGTCATCGTTATTTATATGGCGGCGTGGTTATCCTCCAAAAAAGAAAAAATTCGCAATATTACATATGGTTTATTGCCCTTTAGTATTATGGTTGGTGTGGTAACTTTTCTGGTTGTTTTACAACCTGATTTATCTACTGCGGCAAGTATTGTGCTCACGGCTTTGACCATGTTCTTTTTGGCGGGAGCGAGTTGGACACAAATCGGTCTATTGGCAGGTGGAGCGGCTTTTAGCGTGTGGACGATTGCGACTCAACTTCCTTATGCACAATCTCGTATTGATAGCCACCTTAAAGCCATCAATGACCTTTCGCAAGCTAATGATCATGTGCAAGCCGCAATTGTTGCCTTTATCAATGGCGGACTATTCGGCGTTGGGCTTGGTGAAGGTCGTCAAAAATTCGGGGCATTACCATTCCCCCATACTGACAGCGTATTTGCGGTCATTGGTGAGGAATTGGGCTTATTTGGTACATTTCTTGTCATTGCCCTCTATATCATGATGGTCTATCGGGGCTTTAAGGTTGCGAATGATGCGCGTGATAGTTTTGGTTCACTGCTGGCCGCGGGTATTATCTTATGGCTTGTTTATGACGCTCTGTTAAATATCGCAGTGATGACAGCCGTTATTCCACCCACAGGGGTACCTTTGCCCTTTATTAGCTTTGGTGGGTCAAGTTTGGTGGCGGCTATGGCGGGCATAGGACTTGTATTATCCGTCTCAAGAGTCTCGTCTAAACCTTTGCCACCCGAACGTCAACAACTGCGCAAATTTACTGATGCTGAAAAAGATGAAACACACGACAAGCCAATTTTGCGGCGGTTAGAAAAGAAACCAGCCCAAACACACCAATCTTCACAAGATGAGCACGTTATTCGGCAAGCGCAGGAAGAACGACGACAAATGCGCCGTGAAGCCATTCGGCAAGCGCGTGAAGATCGACATGAACGACCCCACCCCAATACGGAAAGTGGTGGGTTGCCTGATATTGATAATCTCTTAGATACGCCTGATATGGCGAATCGAAGTCACAATGATACTCGTTATAATGCGCCATCATCCCCCAAACAGGATGACCCTCCGGAAGACCCAGAGGACACGCCACCGGATGATGGCCCGACACCACCAGATGGCGGAGATAATGGCTCGAATTCTGATCTCGGCGGGGGGAACGGGCGGCGGCGTATATCCCGCATTAGCTGTGGCTAGTGCGCTACGCCAACTCGATTCCAACGTTACACTTGATTTTGCAACTAGCATAAGCGGCATCGAAAATGATATGTTAGCCGCTGGTCAACACTTGATTGATCACCAGCATCAAATTGACTCAGGACCGATGCATGGCGTTAATCCGTTGCGGATGGCGAGCAGTGGTGCCCGTATTATTCGTGGTTTTTTGCAGGCAGTCAGTTTATTACGCAAGATTCGCCCGGATGCTATTTTTCTGACCGGGGGATGGGTTGGGTTACCTGTGGCTTTAGCGGCACGATTGCTCAATGTGCCGGTTGTCATTTTTGTACCGGATATTGAGCCGGGTCGGACCCTGAAATTATTGGGTCGTTTTGCCCAGATTATTACCTGCACAGCGCAAGACACCGAGAAATATTATCCTTATCATAAACAAGTTGTTGAGACGGGCTATCCTCTCCGTGAGGGCTTACTGCATGTTAATCGGCAAGAGGGCTTTGATCATTTCGGTTTAGATGGTGATAAACGTACGCTACTTATTTTTGGCGGAAGCCGGGGTTCATTAGCCATCAATAATGTTATTCTTGATCAAGTTAATGACCTCATGAAAATCGAAGATTTGCAGATTCTCCATGTCACCGGTAAATTTACGGCGGAAGATATGCAAAAACGTTACGATCAACTTTCTGATGAAATCAAAGCAAGGTATCATCTATATGATTATGTTGAAGATTTTCATTATGCGTTGGTCGTCGCTGATTTGATTGTCTGTCGGGCAGGGGCAAGTACACTTGGTGAATTCCCGATTTTTGAAGCACCGGCTATCTTGATCCCGTTAGCTTATGAATGGCGTTATCAAGAAATCAATGCAGATTGGTTAGTGGCGCGTAACGCGGCGATTCGATTGGATGAACCTGAAATGGATACGAAACTTATTCCACTCATTCAGGATTTGTTGCAAGATTCAACGCGAATGACTAGGCTTAAAGCGGGTTTAGCGAAGCTAGCTCGAACCGATGGGGCAACAAATATTGCCAAAACCCTATTAGAATTTGTGAAATAAGGGGTATTTCGCGTACAATTAAACGCGAGATGATTATTGTTTTATTTTTTGGAAACAACACTAGGGTTGTCTAAAATATGATTCAACTCAGTAGTTTTTTATGGTTTTGCATTGGCTTATTTGGGCTAATTGGCATGCTCCGAGGCTTCAATAAGGAATTGATTGCTTTGGGGGGTGTTATCCTTGGCCTATTTACGATTGTGCAATTTGAATCGTTTTTTGAACAAGTTGGAGCTGGTGCAGGGCAACAACAAGTTTTTTATTTAAAAGCAATCTTTCTAATTACGATTGCCTTTTTTGCGTACCAAACACCAACGGAACGCTTTATCAAAAAGTCGGCTCGTGACCAATGGCAAACACGCGTTTTAGGCGGTCTGTTGGGCGGGTTTAACGGTTATTTGATATTCGGCTCGCTGTGGTATTTTATGGACCAACTGGAATATCCACTGGACCCCAGTATCACTGCGCCCTCACTTGAATCAGCTAGTGCTGAAATGGTTGATTTGCTTCCTCTTGTCTGGATGCAACAAGGCAACTTGCTTACCTTGATGGTCATTGGCCTCTTCATTTTTATCTTCGTATTTGTCATTTAACTTCACGCTATGCACATAAAAACAACCCACCTGCAAGATGGGGGCATCTTATAAGATCAGGTGGGTTGTTGGAGCGATTGACAATCTCTATTAAACTGCTTAATAGTCTAAATGACTATAGCCTAAATGGGATATTTCGGGATCGGTTAAGATTAACTCTTTATCCACAATATTTCTTCAAGGCTATGGATTGCCTCTCCATTTATCAAAAGCTCAGCAGTTTCGCCACTAACTAAATCGGTGACATAAAGTGTTTGTTCTTCAGGCACGCCATTTTCACCCTGATATATCCAAATGACTGTGTTGTTATTTGGTGCTACGAGATAGCGAACACTGTCTAAAGATCCATTAAAAGCACTTGTATCCCCTGCACTCATAATATCCTCACTCAAAACTTCATATGTGCCATCTGTGTGCATATGGATCAGCTCACCTTCGGGTATTCCATATTGGCAATCGGGATACCAACCATGAATAAATAGGACACTCCCATCGGGGAGTTGGGTAAAATGTGTTAGCAGAGCTGTATCTTCAAATTCATATAAGATGCGGGTGGGTTCGTCAGATAAACCCTGATTGACATCCCATTCTGCAATACGCCATGTATTGCAATACAAGTTAGATTCCGCTTGATCATCTGGGCGCTGAATGGCAATGCGGGGTGTTGGTACCTCAGTTGCCGAAGAATCGAATGATGCAAATGTAATGTCGATGCTGTGTAGGGCATCAACTAAGCGTTCATACTGTTCATTCCGATCCTGGGCACCGTTAATGAAATCAAGATCAATTTGAGAGGTCAAATCTTCAGCGTCGTCATCAGCAGGATCAAGAATCTTAACGCCTTCGACTTGAACAAACCGATGTTCAGCAGTTCTAAACTGATCTTCCGTCTCAAGAAGCACCAGTTTATTTTCATTTGTCCAATAGGTTGGTCGCCAGTCATCAGCTATCTTAATGGCTGATTCAAGTGAGCCGTCAGCTCGGACAAATCCCAGCGGTGCACCTACATTGGCCGCATTGATGAGGATCCACTCGCCATTAGGTGACCAGCTAAGGATGGACCAGCGTGGATAGAACGAGTAATTCGAAAGCTGAACGATTTCACTCGTGTTGCGTGTTGCGGTATCAACTTTATAGAGGCCAAATGTACCCTCGCTGGCGGCACCGACTACAAGATATTTTTGTTCAGGGTCTACATATACATGATCGGGATCAACCATCAAATCAACCTTTTCTGGCTCAGGTTGAGTAAAATCCCACAGATATAGATCAAACCCAGTTATATAAACCAGTGTATTTTCTAAATTAAACTGATTGATTTCATTGTTTGGCGTGTCAGAATCAACAGAGTCTGATGAATTTGTTGTAATTGTCTGGCTGTTATCATCACGTGCCGCCTCAAGACCAACATTTTCATTGTCCGACGAATTTGTACCACAACCAGTCAATAAAGCGATCAAGATTATTCCCAAAAATAGATGCCAATACCGCATAAAAGCTCCTCGATTTAGCTCGAATAAATGGGTTATTCAGAAATTATTATATAGGGTGATTTTAAGAAAGTATCCAGTGATTTAAAAGCGTCACACCTACGCTTGGCTCTGATTGAGGGAGAAAACTTAGGAGTACAAGTCAGATACGAGAGGATTCTTATGAAGTTTAAAGATTTTTTACCATTTACTTGACAAAGTTTTTTTAAGTAGGTTATACTCAAGAAAATGGGAGCGCTCCCAAAATCTCTTAAACTATTAAAGATTATGTTAAAAATGGTAGATACAAAACACTCTCTTAATTTAGAAGATATAGCACGTTTAAGCGGAGTTTCTCGGTCTACTGTTTCGCGCGTCATCAACAATCACCCCAATGTTTCAGCACGAACTCGACAGAAGGTCTTGGCAGTTATTGAAGAGCATAACTTCCAGCCGAATGCTATGGCTCGAGCACTTGCCTCTCAGCGGACCCGCATTGTTGGTGTCATTATTCCGTATTTTGTTACTAAAGTTTTCTCCGATCCCTATTTCCCATCACTACTCCAATCTGCAACCGAAACCGCCAATGAGCTTGATTATAGCGTCACGCTTTGGTTGGCCAGCACCAATAATGAGTTGGAAATTCTCAATCGAGTGATTAACAACGATTTGTTGGCGGGCTTAATTATTACCTCGGCGGTGGCTGGTGAAGCATTTATGGATGTATTGATGGCTAGCAATAAACCCTTTATTTTGGTTGGCCATCCGGGGGCTAATCGCCATGAAGTGAGCTTTGTTGATGTTGAAAATGAACAAGGTTCTTATTTGGGGGTTCATCACCTCATTGAAAATGGACGGACCCGTATTGGCTTTATTCCGGGGCAAAAATTCTTGCCTTCGAACCAAGATCGTGAAAATGGATATTTTCGTGCTTTGAATGAAGCAGGCTTACCAATTAATTCAGCATTTGTTGGTCCGCCTGGTGACTTCACCCGCGAAGGTGGCTATTTATCCATGAAATACCTGCTCCGCCAAGATCTGGACGCGGTAATGTGTGCCAGTGACATGATGGCCTTGGGTGCGTTAGATGCCATTCAAGAAGCGGGTTTGCAGGTGCCTCACGATATTTCAGTGGTTGGTTTTGACAATATTCCAGAATCAGAAAAATTTGAACCGGCATTGACTACCATTGCTCAAGATATTTATGGGTTAGGTCAGGCCGCCGCTAAAGGGATTATTGGCTTACTAGAGGGGTATTTGGATGGTCCTTATCGGGAGGTGCATCCAATTGAACT